>JBARBA010000531.1:0-3053 GCA_049792555.1 Anaerolineales bacterium | reverse complement strand
TTGACCGCCGCCCCGGCAAGGGTGACTGGTGCAACCAGGATGGCGCAGGCATCGGCAAGCTGCCAGGCGCTGGCACCGCTCCGTTCGAAGAATATGTTTGGGTCAAACCCCCAGGTGAGTCGGATGGTTCCAGCTCGCTGATCCCGACCGGCGTCAATAACCCCGGCGGCAAAGGCTTCGACCGCATGTGCGACCCGACCTACGGTGGCAACTCGTTGAACAACAACCAACCCACCAACGCCCTGGCGAACGCCCCGGTCTCCGGCATGTGGTTCGCAGCCCAGTTCACCCAGTTGGTCGCCAACAAGTTCCCCTAAACCGACACTGATCGCAAGCAGTTCATAAATAACGGGGGTGGGTATGGAGCAATCCTCCATACCCACCCCATCCACAAAGGAATTATTCATCATCATTCGTAATCAGCCTCAGACGGGTCGCTTGTTTCGGCCCGCGCCATCGAAAGAGAATACATTTTATTGAACTGGCAAGAGGCATTTTTTTCATAAAATTCCGGGAGCACTACCGGAAAAATTCAAAAGGCTTTCAAAAGAAAGCTTGAGAAGGAGGCGCCATTTCGAAATCAGATCCGAACTTTAAAGCCCGTTTGAACAAATTCGGTGAAAAGTAACAAAAAATCTACCACACGTGAAAAGTAACAACAATCAACCCAACAAGGAGTATTGAAAATGTCAAAAACAAAGCGTTATTCAATGGCAGCCATCGCAGTGATCGTCATAGCGACGCTCGCTCTCGCTGCTTTCGGCTTGCAGGCTCATGCCGCAGGCACGCCTGTAGTCTTCCGCGTCAATGCGAACGGCGACATCACTGCCAATGGCACTGCCATTCGTCTCAAGGGCGGTTCCTGGTTCGGCCTTCAGGGCCGCCATGAGCCTTCCAACGACTCAGTCAACCCAAGCGGCGCTCCGATGGAGCAATACATGGGCAACGTCTTCTGGGCCTCCAGCAGCCGCACCTACACCGGCGATGTGGCCGAGTTCAAATCCATGGGCATCAACACGGTCCGCGTCCCTGTCTCTCCGCAGACACTCACCGGCACCGATCCCCAGGGCATGGCTCCGTACCTGAAGAACACCTCCTCCGTGGTCATCGCCGACTCCCTCACAGCCCTCAAGACGGTTGCACAGGACCTGGACGCGGCCGGCATCTACATCATCTTCGACATCCACTCCTGCTCCAACTACGTGGACTGGCGCAAGGGCCGTTTCGACGCCCGCCCGCCCTATGTTGACGCCACCCGCGACAACTACGACTTCAAACGCGAAGACTCCTCCTGCGCCGCGAGCAACAACCCGTCCACCGTCACCCGCATCCAGGCCTACGACTCCACCAAATGGATCGCCAACCTGAAGACGATTGCCGGTTACGAATCGGCTTGGGGCCTCACCAACGTCATGGGCATCGACATCTTCAACGAGCCCTGGGATTACACCTGGGCAGAGTGGAAGGGCTTCATCGAGCAAGCCTACACAGCCATCAATGGCGTGAACCCCAACATCCTGATCATGGCCGAAGGTATTTCGGACAGCGCTGAAAACCAGGACGGCACGCCGACCACCATTACCGCAGTACCGACCGGCGCTGCGCCCTCCCCGAACTGGGGCGGTAACCTGTACGAAGCCGGCACTACCCCTCCCAACGTTCCAAAGAGCATGCTGGTGTTTTTACCCCACGTCTACGGTATCTCGGTATTCGTTGGCAAGCAGTTTGTAGACAACTCCGTTCCGGCATGCGTAGGCCTCTCCGGCGACGCCGCTGGCGACGCGAAGTGCCCGCTCATCATGCCCTCTGCGGCGACGCTCGCGCAGGGTTGGGATGCCCAATTTGGCTACCTGAAGGCTCAAGGTTACGCAGTGGTTATCGGCGAATTCGGCGGCAACATGTCCTGGCCGAAGGGCAAAGCCAGCTTGCGCGATCAGAACCGCTATAGCTACGTCACCAACACCACGATCGACGCTCAATGGCAGCAGGCCTTTGTGACCTACCTGCACTCGAAGTGCATCAACGATAGCCTCTACTGGTCGATCAACCCGGAATCCGGCGATACCGGCGGCCTGTACACCACCCCGTATGACCCAGTGTCGAATACGGGCGGCTGGGGCACCTGGGGCTCCACCGACTCGACCAAGTTGTCCATGCTGGCGACTCTCTGGAACACCGCGCCCGGCACCACCTGTGGCGTTGTCATCACCCCCACCACCGGACCGAGCCTGACCCCCACCCGCACTCCCACCGCCGGGATTACCGCCACCCGCACCCGCACTCCCACCACCGGTCCGTCCCTGACCCCCACCCGCACTCCCACCATCGGTATCACCCCGACCAAGACCCTCACCCCAGTTCCGACTGGCGGCACATGCACCACCGTTACAGCGCCCTTCACTTATGATGGCGCAGGCACCCTCTGCTGGAAAATCGCTGCCATTCCTGGCTACATCAACTCCTGGAACCTGACCAGCCTGACGGTCAATGGCGTGAACGAGACCAACCTGTATGTTGCCACCGGTTCCTTGCCTGCCCAAGTCGGCGGCTTCTGGACCATTAACTACAGCAGTTCCGTTGCCTACGGTCACTTCGAAGCCAAATAACCACCAGATCTTTGCAAGACAAGCCCGGATGAAATAAGGAGTGGGCGCAGTCAAATCAAACCCTGCGCCCACTCTCAAAGCAGCTTCATAGAAAACCATCGTCCGGCGTGAACCAAAGTTATTCAACAGGGAGGAGCGCTTCAAAAAAGCGCTCCTCCTGAAAATGTAATAAAATAGATTGATCAAGAAGGCAGTGTTTGCAAGCAGGTTCCAAGAGTGAATTATTTATTCATTAATTTGGCAGGACGCGCTTTTTTTTGTAAAATTCTGGGAGCACTCCCAGAATTTCAAAGACCTTAATAAGAAATGGGGTGGGCTGGTGGAATAATCCACCCTGCCCGCCTTTTTCACAAAGTAGCAGCCTTTGCCGCAGATCGCAAAACATGCCGCACACAAGAAAATCACGATCTGGCATCGCTACAGTTTCCAGCAGGGACGGGCGCAATT
>JBARBA010000530.1:0-11846 GCA_049792555.1 Anaerolineales bacterium | reverse complement strand
TTCTCTCCAAAGTGGTTTGCCAAAATTCACTTTATTGATACCAGACTTTCAACTCATTTGAAACACACCCTTTTCATTTTATATCTACTGGATGGTCGTCCATTCGAGATACGAATCCGAACTGGCGCTGGAAAAATTCGTCACCCGCAACCAGGCAATCAAGCCTCCATGAATGGCGACAGAATTGAATATTTGATCTGCTCCGGGAGAAGTTAGCATGGACGTGGTATTTTTGAGGATATCAAAAACGTAAATCGAATTGGTGGAATTATCGGCAGTCGAAACCCATGCCGTCCAATAGATGCGTGTGCCGTCCATCAGCGGGTCGGAAGGCTCTACTCCCTGGACGGGGACGAGTTGTTGCTGCCGGGTCTGGAGATTATAAACAACGATTTCCGTGGCTGTGTCATAGCGAAGACCTGACTTCCACATGGCCCAGGGGTAAACAAAGTGCGGCATATCGCTTTTCCCATCCGTCGAAAGGGGCTGGGTCTTCCCGGTGGCCAGGTCCAGCAGGTACATATCCGCCCCACCGCCATGGTTCTCATCAAAATCCTTTTCAATGACCGCCTGGCCTTGTGAAGAAGCCGATATTGACCATATCGATCCATCCACTTTGTCACGCAGCACTTCGCGCTTTTCGCCGGTGGACAGATTCAGCATTGAGATGCTGTCTTCGGTCGATTTGGGCAGGTATAGAGTCCACAACAGCCAGTCGCCGTCCACAGACATGTTAAAGGAGTTGATTAAACCGACTGTGTCGTTTTTAATATCCAGCACCAGCCTTTCAGTGCGGTTCTCCAGGTTGAGCGCGCGGATCTTCCAGGTATCCGGTTCGTTGGGTGTGTTGGTATCGGCAAAGATAAGCCATTTTCCGCTCAGGATCGGGTTGATCAAATTCAGGCGACCGCCTGCATAGGTGGATGCCGCGATTTTTTCAGGTGTACCCCCATGGATGGACATGCGAAATATATAACCTGAGTTGTGTGTTCCCGCCCAATAGAGATAATGCTCATCGAGGCTAAGGCCAATGCCCCTTTCATTGCCAAAATGGAAGGAAGATATTTTACCGGTGGTGAGCGTCAACATATTCGGCGTTGGCGAAAATGCAGGCACCGGATGGGTTGGTGTGGCGGTTGATGCAGAAGTAGGTGTGGCAATGATTTGTATAGCGATTGGCGCAACGGTTGGGGTGGCAGGCTTTTTCGCGGGCGCACAGGAAATCACACTGCTCCCCAGAACAATCATCAGCATGATTCCAACCATGTTCCAACCCGGTCGTAAGGCAGCATGAAGTAAGGTCATATTCTTATTCCTCTGTTGTGTTTCCAATAAGCGCATCTTGATAAACTCGGCAGTCTGGCGTGATAAGACGCCAGACTGCAAAATAACGCGCCCGTTCAGCCAAACAGTTTACCAAATCTGTTGGTTGTAATAGAAAACCCATTGGTAGAAAGTAGCCAAATCTTTCGTGTTGAAATATCTTCCGCCCTTGGAATATTTATGTCCCGCAATTTCGGAGCCTGTGTCTACATAGGAGATGCTCGTTCCATTTGCGGTGTTGTAACCATATACGGTAACAATGTGATTAGCAGTTGTAATCCAACCGGGCATTCCATTGGTAACGACGCCGGTTATCAGCGCATAGTTGTAGTAAACATCCAGTTGCGCCCAGCTAGAGAACTGACCAGAATTGTTTGATGCTGCATATTCATACCAGCCCATGTTCAAGGTTTTATTGATGTAGTCAGCTATTTTCCAAATATAGACGCCGTTCGTCTTGGTGAGATGTTCAGCCACAGCGACGGTCTCAAGCCCGGGGACGTTGGTTGTTCTGGCCCTGATCGCAACCCGGGTGGCTGAAGGACCACAGTAGTTTCGATGATCATAGTCGTTCGGCTCCCTGTATAGTTCCGCAGGGCCTACATTCAAATACTGTGAGGAAGCAGCGCCAACCCGAAGGTTTTTGACGTGCGCGCGCGCCAGCTTGTCTTTAGCAGCCAGGTGGGCCAATTCAGCCGGGGTGTGACGATAGTTTACAACCCCATTTTGGCCGCCGCCGGTCTGAACCTCGCCGTCTGCCCTGGCAATGGGCATAACTCTGAAAGATAAACCGATCACAAGCAGCAGGCATAACAGTGTCTTGATACGCATTTTGATTCTCCTTTTGAATGTTTGGGAAAGCGTTTGGGTTCGGACATCAGGGTTTCCCCATAAGGCAATAAGAAGATTATATGTCAAGAAGTCGAAGGACGCCTGGCGGTTTTTTGCCGTATATGGCGAAAGTGCCTCGCGCCGACGGGATGCGGAACGTTAGTCTTTCGGTTTTAGACTCATCACTCTTGCCAGCAACAGCCTCCAGCGCAGCGCCTGCCAGGCGCGCAACGCTTTGGGCATTTCGTCCTTCCTCGGCGGGCGCGGACTGTAAATGGCGCGCAGGTACAGGCGGGTAAGCATCTCCAATTCGCCGGGGGCCGGGGCAAATGACTTGCCCAGTAACCTTTGCCGCGCAAGGCGCTTCAACCGGGCGCGTAGCAGGGCGGCAAACTCACTGGGGGTTTCACCTGCGCCCGCAGGGGCCGGGCCGGTTACGCTGCGTCCCAGGCGGTACAGGCCGCGATACAGCAGCGGCATGGCGCGCGCGGCGGGGATGCTCGTCAGCAGCCAGAACTCTCCCATTTGCAGAATCACGATCAGCGCCGCCAGCGCGACGAAGGCCAGGAAACCCCACAGGGCAAATGTCGGCAGGTTTTGTTTCAGGAAAAGGCCAATGCTGCTGAACACAGTCTGTTGTCTGTTGGGCTGTTGGCTTGCGGTCGGTAGATTCTCCTGCGCCGGGGGGGCGAATCCGCGTTGACCGGCGGTCGGTTCGAATTCGATCCAGCCAATATTGGCAAAATAGATTTCCACCCAGGCGTGCGCATCCGCCTGGGTGATTTCGTACCTTGCGGTGGACGGGTTATAGGTTCCGCCGGCGTAACCCATAACAATGCGCGCGGGCAACCCGGCGGCGCGGGCCAGCACGGTCATGGCGCTGGCGTAATAATCGCAGAAGCCCTTTTTCAGGTCGAACAGGAAATAATCCACCACGTCCACATCGTCAGGCGGCGCGGGAACATCCAGGGTATACGGGTAGGTGTTGCGCAGGTAACTCTCGATGGCTTTTGCCTGGTCATAGGGCGTTGGCGCTGTAGCCGTCAGGTCGCGGGCCAGGGCCAGCACCCGTTCCGGCACCGTGTTGGGAAGATAAAGATAACGGGTGCGGATGAGATAGGGGTACACGGGAGGCGCGGCGCGCAGTTCTTTCAGGCTGACCACCGGCAGCAGCGATTCAACGTTGTAGCTTTTTGCCGAGGTCAGCGCGCCAAGCAAGTCGGTCTGGCTGAAAGCTGCTGTCTGCGCGGCGGAGTCTGTCCCGGACGGGCCGGATGGGGGAGATGTTCGCCAGCCCGCCTTGAAGGGCTGGTCGACCCGGTATAATGTCCCGGCCCAATACAATTGCCCGTCCGCCTTCGCAAAGCTGATATTTTGGCGCAGCAGGCGATATTGTTGCGGGATTTGCTCGAACAGCGGCGCATCCGCCTCATAGCTTGCGCTATCGAGGGCGCTGCTGGCCCAGCCGTTGCCCATATAAACATCAAAAGTAGTACTGCGCCAGTGATAAAGCGGCGCCAATTTTGCCAGGTCCACGCTTGAAGTTGTCGGCAACTCGTCGGCGCTGATCGTCATCACCAGTTCGTGAGAAAGGTGCGGCCCGGCGCCGAGCCAATGCTCTTTGGGCAGGTCAGCAAGAGCATAATAAAGGGCATAGGGGTTTTCTCCGGGAGGCGCTGTTTTCAGGCCAAGCGTTTTGGCCAGGCCGGAGCCTGAATTTCCCTGGGCCTGGTATTTGTTGACGAGGTCGACAATGCTTTGGATGGAAAACGAAGGGACTGCCCATGCCGTTACAACCAGAATCAAGGTAACCGCAATCGTAATGAATATGGTCGTATCCAGAATAATTTCTGCGTAGTCAATGCCGCGCTTGAGCCAACTCAGGAAAATTGCTTCGAAACGCATCAGGCCCATCAGCAAGAGCGTGATGCTCAACAGCCCCCATAACCAGATGGCATCCATACCGGTGGTATAAATCACATCCGCCAGCAGCGCCAGGCTCGGGATGCTGGCCGTGAGCACCTGCCCGCGTCGCATAAACCAGCCTTCCCAGATTGTCGCCAGCCACAGCAGCAAACTCCAGACCAGCACGTACACCACCGGATCGGTAATACTGCCGCCGCTTTGTACCCACAGTGCCACGCGCTGCCATAACACCGAAGATTGCGTCACAAGGCTGAGCAATGCCAGGGTTGCGGCTGAAAAATCGGGCGGGACTTCGCGTTTCCAGACCCACAGGAATATCTGGTATGTGATGGACGGAAGCGACTCTGCCAGCCTGAGCAGCGGCCCGCCAAACTGGGCGGTGCTGGCCCAGAGCAGGACGAGTCCCAGGAGAATCATCACACCCCAGGCACGCCAACCGTTAAATCGGCGGGATCCCAATCCCCAGCCGACCAGCGCCGCGATGACCCCCACCGGGACGAAGGCGCTCCACCTTGCCCCGCTGACGACTTCGCCCAACCCCCCGGAAAGCAGCACAACGGTGACCAGCACAAATGCAAGGCTGGTCATGGGATGGATCGATATCCTGCGCAAGATGGCCCGGATCATGAGAGACTCCGCCAGTCTTCGTTGCCGGGTTTATGTGCCGCCACCCGGCCGGCGCGCCATTCCCATTGGCCCTGATGCCCGGGGTGGGCTTCAGGCCGGTTAAGCAAGTCTTGTGTAATCACGTGACAGGCAATCCCTGCGTTTTGGAAGATCGCTTGTGTTGCCGCAGAGTCCTGCGCGCCGCCAAAAGACTTCGAATCGAGCAATAAAACGGTGGGGGCAATTCCGCGCCGGGTGAGCGGCATCAGCGCTTCGGGCCAGTTGGGCCTGAGCGATGCGGTGATGATCACCAGGCTGGTTTGCCTGCCAAAGCTTGCGCCCATACGCTCAAGCAGGAGACCGAGTTCCAGGTCCCCGCGTTGGGCCAGGGCCAGCGCGTGAAAGATCAGCCAGCGCTGGTTTGCGTTCTCCTGCGGAGCAATCCAGGTTAACTCTTTCCCATTAATTGCCAGTCCCACACCCTGACGGGTGCGCAGGCTGCGGTCGGCCAGCGAAGCGGCCAGGATAACGCCGTGCTCCTCGGTCGAGTTCCAGTCCTCGCCAATTTGGACGCTGCGGTCCAGGTCAAGCAAAATCCACATATCGCTGGCAGGCATCCCGTCGAACAGGCGCACGAAGGGTTTGTCGTGTTTGGCGCTGCTGGGCCAATGGATCAGGCGCAGACTGTCGCCGGGCTGGTATTCGCGCACACCCGCTGCGCCGACGGTCTTTTGGGGCGCGCGTGGGCGCGGGCGGCCCGCCTCGCCGTAGCCGCCGGGGCTGACGGTGATGGGCGGCAGCGCCATCACCGGGGGCAGCACCAGTAGCATCTTGCTGGCAGGGTCGTGGATGCTGACGGTATAAATGCCGAGCGGATCCCCGGTCAGGATCGTCGTCCCGCCCAACGTATACAATCCGCGCCGGGTGCAGACGCCGTCCGTGATCCACTGGTTCATACTGTCGCCGCCGACGTTGGTTGCCCGCGTAGGCTGGTAGCCCGGAATGTTGGAATGGTCGTCGACTTCGAGCCAGGTGGCGGGGAAGAAAGAGTTGTTGATAACCGTGAAACGTTCCTCCAGCCGGTCGCCGACCTGCGCCCAGTCGTAGCGCATTTCGCGCGTCAGGCTCAAGTTGCGCGCCAGCGCGCGCGCCCAAAGAGAGCTTACCAGCCACGCGCCGCCCAGCCCAACCAGCAGCATTGCCCAGGGTTTGGCCGGGTACGTCAACTGGACGAGAATCAGGATGACGACGAGAATAGGGAGCAGGACAACATTCAAATGCAGGCGTGATTTCATGGCTTGATTATATAATGCCCCCGGTCAAAAACTGCGCTTTTCCGCTTAAGCAAAAAAAGCGCAACATCGTGCTGTGCATTTTTGACCGTAGAGGTATATAGCTTTTCTTGTGGTTCTTTGTTAGGGGAACCCTGAACGGCCTTTTCGCCCGCAACGGAACTGCAAGCATTTTTGCGCCATTCTTTAAGGTAAATCACCCGTGAGTCATCTTGAAGCGACCTTTCACATATGTTAGAATAACTTAGCTTGCCCTATGGGTAGGGGAAGGCGAAGAATGAATCGCCATATATGGCGGTAACATTTGTTCTATTTATGGAGTTGTAAATGCGCTGTCCGTATTGTCAGAACGATGAGTCGAAAGTCGTTGATACCTCCCATGACAATCACGGTGGAATCCGTCGTCGCCGGGAATGTGAAAAGTGCGGTCAGCGTTTCAGCACCTACGAAAGACCCATTCTGTCCACGCCGCTGATTATTAAACAG
Organism: Anaerolineales bacterium; assembly: GCA_049792555.1. GTDB lineage: Bacteria > Chloroflexota > Anaerolineae > Anaerolineales > Villigracilaceae > UBA5195. Next base: position 5,382 of record JBARBA010000530.1, on the reverse strand, counting down.
GACGGCACACGCGAAGAATTCGACCGTGAAAAACTGGCGCGCGGTATCCGTATTTCCTGCGCCAAGCGGCCCGTCTCGGCGGCGGACATTGAGCGTTTGATCGGGCAGGTGGAGTCTGAACTGCAAAAAATCGGCAAAGCCGAAGTCTCATCCCGCGTGGTGGGTGATATGGTCATCAACGGTTTGAAAGAGATGGACCAGATTGCTTACATCCGTTACGCCATTGTCTACCTGCGCATGGCTGACCTGCATTCGCTGCGCAGCGAAATCGACCGCCTGCTTGAAGGCTAGGTACAACGTAAAATCTCTGGCCTTGCGAGTCTGTTCGACTGACTCGCAAGGCCAGGGATTTTGCATCTCACTTTGAAGTGTCATTACCTGTATCGGACGCAGGCACGTGCATCTGCGTACAACCAACGGCTCGCCAATAAAAATGGGGCAATGATCTATAAGCTCAGAACCTCCCGGATCGCAACTGATCCTATCTTAAGCCTAGAGGAGAACGTAGTATGGCCACACCAGTCGTATCCCAGAAATCGGGCTTGCTGCCCACCCCGCCCCTGCCGGCCGATTTGCCGCCGGTGGAACTGACCGATAATGCCCGCCAGGTGCTCGCGCGTCGTTATGTGCGCCGAGGCCAGGATGGCAACCCTGCGGAAAGCGTGGAAGAAATGTTCTGGCGTGTGGCCTATCACGTCGCCAAAGTGGAGGAAGGCTGGAATGGCGACGCAATCCAGCGCGCCCGCGAGTTTTATGTCTTGTTGGGTACCAAGAAATTCTTCCCCAATTCCCCAACCTTTACCGGGGCCGGAACGCCGCTCGGACAGCTTGCGGCATGTTTTGTGCTGCCGATCAGCGACGATATGGGCCGCCATACCGCCGGTATTTTTCAGACGCTGCGCGATGCGGCCCTCATCCAGCAGACCGGCGGCGGGAACGGATTCAACTTCTCGCGCCTGCGCCCGCAGGGAGCCATCGTCAATACATCCGCCGGACAGGCTACGGGGCCGGTGGGTTTCTTGCGCGTTTACGACCACGCTTTTGGCGAGATCGCCCAGGGTGGATGTTTGCTCCCGGAGACTCTCGTCTTTACGTCCAAAGGCCTGCTGCGTCTGGATGAACTGGTCAAAGCAGATCAACCTGGCTGGCAGGAACATGAATTGGAAGTTGCGACAGATGATGGCTGGCGCGCTTCGTCGCGCGGATACAATAACGGTGTGGCCCCGGTTTTGCGTGTGCATACCCGCCAGGGTTTGAGCCTGGCAGGTACGTATCAGCATCGCGTCAAAGTAATGACAGACGATGGCCCGCAATGGCGGACTTTGGAAGCCCTGAGACCGGGCGATTGGGTTTTGGTGCAAACGGGCCAACTCAATGGGAAAATGCAGGCTTTGCGCCAGCCTGCGCGCAAGCATGGTAATCAGGCTTGGCCGACTTTGCCATCCATTTTGGATGAAGAGCTTGCTTTTTTTGCCGGTTATTTGATCGGGGATGGGTTTATTGCTGCAAAAGAAGACGACCACCGCGTAGGAGTGAGCGTTGCACATAGCTCTTACTTGATGCTTGAAATCCCTGAAATATTGAAGCGGCTTTTTGGGGTCAATGTTATTCGTCAGCAAAAGGAAAATGATCGTTCTGTGACATTTGTTGTAGATAACCGCGCCGTAAAGGAATTTTTACAAATCAACGGTTTGGATAAAGCGCGCAGTTCTCTGGCCAGTGTGCCGCGTCTGATTCGCCAATCTCCTCCGCAGATCGTAGGCGCTTTTTTGAGAGGCTTGTTCGAAGCCGATGGAAGCTTGAGCTGTGGTTATCCTGACTTGACCACCACATCCGCCCGTCTGGCAGAAGAAGTCGCCACTTTGTTAATTGGCCTGGGCTGCCCCGTGCGTGTGCGTTCAGTGACCCCCGGCGCAAATCATTATGGCAAGGCCGCTATCTATCACGTGCGGGTGGAAAGCACGGTTGGGCTTCAGGCCTGGCGCGACAAGATTGGTTGCGATATCCGCTCTCGTTTTGTCGCCTGCCTGGCCTGGGAAAGCGATACCCGGCGCGAAAGCACGTACGTTTTACCCCACCCGCGCTACTGGGTTCAGCCTGTGCTGGATGCCATCACGCTGGAACAAGTGGATGCCAAAGGACGCGGAATGGACCGCAAGTTTCGCAGCACCCACCCGAATTTGCGCCGTTCGCTTTTGCGTTACATGCGTGATGAGCGTAATTTTACACTCTCTGCGTTTGAAAACCTTGCCAACGAATATGAAGAATTTGCGCATCACGCCGTCTCACCGCAGGGAAAATGGTTTGTTCAGGTGGTCGGTATCGAATCTGCTGGGGAAGCGCCGACATTGGACCTGGAAGTGGAACAAAACCACACGTACCTGGCTTATGGCATGGTGACGCATAACACGCGCCGTGGCGCCAATATGGGCGTCATGCGCGTCGATCATCCCGATGTGGAAGATTTCATCACGTCCAAAACCAGCGAGAATGCCATTACAAATTTCAATATTTCCGTCGGCATTACCGACGCTTTCATGCAGGCTGTCAAGGACGATAAGGACTGGGACCTGGTTTTCCCGGATATCGCATCCCCCGAATATTACCGTTTTTCCGGCACACTGGAACAGGCGCGCGAAGCGGGCGTTCCGATCCGCGTTTACAAGACCCTGCGCGCCCGCGACCTGTTTAACAAGATCGTCACGCAGGCGCACCACAATGGCGAACCGGGTATGCTCTTCCTGGATGCCGCCAACCGCGCCAACCCCGTGCCGCATCTCTACCCGCTCGAATCGACAAATCCTTGCGGAGAACAGTGGTTAGGGCCTTACGAGAACTGCTGTCTGGGTTCCGTTAACCTGGCCCAACACTTCGGCCCCGATGGCGCTGTAGACTGGGAAACCCTGCGCGAAAGCGTCGTGCTTTCAACCCGCTTCCTGGACGATGTAGTGGAAGCCAACGCCTATGTCCCGGCTGTGCCACAGTTGAGGAAGGCCGCGCACCGCGCCCGTCGCATTGGCCTGGGGATCATGGGACTGGCTGACCTGATGTACCACGTCGGTGTGCGCTACGGTTCGCCGGAAGGCCAGGAGTTCGCCGCGCAGGTCATGGAATTCGTGCGCTATCATTCGATGAAGACCTCGGTCGAAATGGCCGAAGAGCGCGGGGCTTTCCCTGCCATCGAAGGCTCGATTTACGACCCCGATAATCTCAAGTGGAGCGCGCCGAAGAGTATCGTGCCGTTCGAGCACGACTGGCAGCGTCCCGCTATTGACTGGGATGAAATCGTTCGCGGTATCAAAAAGCACGGCATCCGCAACGCCGCGCAGACGACGGTTGCTCCAACCGGGACGATTGCCACTGTGGCCGGTTGCGAAGGCTACGGCTGTGAGCCGGTCTTTGCCCTGGCCTATATTCGCCACGTCAACGACAATGGCAAAGACCTCAAGCTGACCTACGGCTCACCGCTCTTCGAAGCCGCGCTGGAGAAAGTGGGCGTCACATCCGAAGCTCGCCAGAAGATTTTCGAAGAAGTCATGAAGCACGGCACCGTCCAGAGTGTGGAATCCGTCCCAGCTGAGATGCGCCGCGTATTCGCCACCGCTGGGGATGTGACCGCTGAGGAGCATGTCCGCATGGCCGGCGCGTTGCAGGCTTTTGTCGATAACTCCATTTCCAAGACGATCAATTTCCCCGAAGGCGCCACCGAAGCGGACGTTGCCACCGCTTACATGCTCTCATGGGAACTGGGCGCAAAAGGCATCACCGTCTATGTCACTGGCTCACGCGACAAGGTTGTGCTCGAAACGCGCGCCACCGCCGATAAGAAACAGGCTGATGGCAGCCCAGCCCCGGCTGAAAGTGGAGGCCTGCCGGCTTCAACCGCATCAAAGACCACCCCGCTCCCGACGACCATTTGGCATGGCACCAAAAAGCCGCGCCCGCGCACCTTGCACGGCGAAACCTTTACTGTCGAGACGCCGCTTGGCAAGGCCTTTATCACCGTCAACACCAACGGCGGCAACCAGCCCTTTGAAGTCTTTATTAACACCGCCAAAGCGGGTTCTGAAGTGGCTGCCGTTTCAGAAGCCATCGGGCGCCTGATTTCTTATATCCTGCGTTTGGCTTCTCCGGTTGCGCCCATTGACCGCTTGCGCGAAATTGTGACGCAGTTGACCGGCATTGGCGGCGGGCGTTCGCTGGGCTTTGGGCCTAAGCGTGTGCGTTCGCTGGCAGACGGTGTGGGACAGGTGCTTGGCGAGTATCTCGGCAACCGCGAAGGTCAGTCGATGCAGGTCGATGTGGCGGGCGGCAGCGCCGCCCCGGTCAGCGCCCATGCGGAAGCGGAACCCGGCAGCAATTCGCTGGGCATGAAGATTGGCGACCTGTGCCCGGAGTGCGGCGAAGCCGCTGTGGTCAACGAGGAAGGCTGCCGCAAGTGTTACGCCTGCGCGTTCAGTGAGTGTTAAACCTGGTTGCAGCGCCTGACCGATGCAGGTGATCACAGGCAAGGTTGTTCCATGATTATCAATAAAAACTGCGGGCTGTTTTCACGCCCGCAGTTTTTATTTCTTCTCACCATAGATCGTCATCCATGGATGCGCACTACGATTAAATTTCCATGAGTCCATCTTCGTTTTTTTTCACTGTGGGGAAATTTGGTTGTATACTACAGCCATTCAATTCGCCGAAAGGCGCTAATAACATCATCTGCGAAGGAGAGAAAGAATATGTCTAATAAAAGCACAAAACGACTGGAGAAAGTGCGTCTGGAACGTGAGAACAGGAAAAAGATCAACCTGATCGTCGGCATCGTTGTAGCCGTTGTCGTGGTCGCGCTGATTGGCACCTTCGCCTACCTGAACTTCCCCAAAGCGGCTGCGCCCACACCAACACCGGCCTCCGCTGCTGCTCAAGGCACACCGGCACCCGCTGCTCAAGACGTGACGCCGCCCGGCGGCGCGAAACAACAATGGTCGTCTCCCCCGCCCATGACCATCGACAAGACCAAACAATACTTCGCCACCGTCAAAATGGCCAAGGGCGGCGAATTCGTCATCCAGCTTTTTCCCGATAAAGCGCCCATTACCGTCAACAGCTTCGTCTTCCTAGCGCGCCAGGGATTTTTTAACGGCCTGACGTTTCACCGTGTATTGGATGGCTTCATGGCCCAGGGCGGCGATCCGACCGGGATGGGTAATGGCGGACCTGGGTACGAATTTGTTAACGAAGTTAGCGACTTGAAGTTCGACAAAGCCGGCGTCGTTGCCATGGCCAACAGTGGGCCGAACACCAACGGCAGCCAGTTCTTTATCATGTTTGGGCCGTACAGCCTGAGTGAGAACGATTACACCATCTTCGGACAGGTGATCAGCGGCATGG
>JBARBA010000529.1:0-13603 GCA_049792555.1 Anaerolineales bacterium | reverse complement strand
CCTGGTAAACCGTGCTAATGCCAATTTCCTGAGAATGCTGGGGAGATCGCACTTGAATGAGCTTGCCATCCAATTCAATGGAGCCTGCATCGGGATGTTCCACCCCGGTCAAGACTTTGATCAAAGTGGATTTCCCCGCCCCATTCTCTCCTACCAAGGCATGTATTTCCCCTTTTTTTAGGGAAAAACTAACATTCTCAAGCGCAACAACACCAGGAAAGGATTTTGTGATTTCTTTCATGCTTAAAATATCTTGAGTATCTGCCATATTATGACCTTGTTGGTATGAGCATACGATGGTTTTCGGGTAATGAAGCGGCGTTGAACTTCCAACGCCGCTTCATTTTACTTCAAACTACAACCAACCTTGCGCGATTCCGGGTAATCTTAGTGCGCCGGGTTGGATTTTAATACTTGCGAGACCCAATTAAGTCTGCAGCCTTGTCGGGATAGTAAACGGTTTCGTTGGTGAGAACATTCTTGTCAACCGGTTGGCCGTTCATCAGCTTCAAAGCCATTTCCATGACCTGCGGGCCGAGCAGGGGATTGCATTCGACATCCGCGCCGATCCAGCCATCGATCATCGCCTGGAAACCACCGCGCGTGCCATCTACGGAAACGATCTTGAGATCGCCGGGTTTCAAACCGGCAGCTTTGATGGCTTCGATGGCGCCAATGGCCATATCGTCATTGTGAATGAAGACACCCTGTACCTGGCCGGCGTATTTCTTCAAGAAGGCTTCCATAACCGGTTTGCCTTCAGCGCGGGTGAAGTTGCCCGTCTGGGAATCCAGAATCTTGATGTTGGCATTGAGGGTTTCGCGGAAGCCTTTGGCGCGGCCAACGGCAGCGCCGGAACCCGTGGTGCCGGAGAGTTCAAGGATATTTCCGCCGTTGGGCAGAAGTTTATTCATTTCTGTGCCAGCTTTTTTGCCTTCCAATTCCATATCGGAACCGATGTGGGCGGCGTACATGGCGGGGTCTGCCGAGACGGAGCGGTCGACAATGATGACCGGGATATTGGCATTCTTGGCTTCTGTAAGGACAGCGTCCCAACCATCTTCTACTACAGGGGGCAGAGCAATCACGTTCACACCCTGTTGGATGCAGGCGCGCACGGCAGAGATCTGGTTTTCCTGCTTCTGCTGGGCATCAGAGAATACCAACTGCTTGATGCCTAACGATGTAGCGGTTTCTTTGAATGAAGCAGTATCGGCAGTGCGCCAGTCACTTTCGGCGCCGAGTTGGGGGAAGCACAAAACCATGTCTTTATAGGTGCAGTTGGGAGCGCAGGCTGCGGCGCCTGCGGCAGCCGGTGGGGGTGGGGTTGTCGCCGGAGCACAAGCGGCGAGCAGGAACGACAGCGCCACTACGATTGTAAATACCTTCGTGATTTTCATTACTTTCTCCTTTTTTTACTTCTGGTCGGGTAAGGGATTTACGAAGCATTTCCCGGAAATGCTTCAACGGTAAAACGCGCATGAAACTGCTCAGACAATTTTTACCTGAAAGTCATGCGCGAAACTGCCTTATTTTGGCTCGATACATATATTGATCTGCATAAAGCGAGACTTTCTCGCAACTTCACTAAAAAATATCCTGATAACGTTCCCGTTATCGTTCACATTTGGACACTATTATATTAGCAAAAAAAAAGTGGTGTGTCAAGAGGTTTGCCGAATGAATTTTGCGCCTAAAAAATCTGTAAATACCGGGGGCTTATCTTACCCTCAAAAAGGGCCTGATTCCTAACCGTTTTGGATTAGCCTCGAATATTTTCTACGTGATTAGGAGCAGGTGTGCTGTGACGTATCACAAGTTCGCTCTGAAGTGTTATCGCCCTTACCGGCGGCTGATGATCTGCCCCCTCGATTTGCGCCAGCATGGTCTTAACCGCCAGAATGCCCAGTTCACGCAAGGGATGCGTCATGGTCGTCAGGGCCGGGGTAAAGTAGGCCGCTTCGGTTAAATCATCAAAACCAACGATTGCCAGGTCATCAGGGATTTGAATAAAATGTTCTTGCGCGTAATGCAGCAGGCCCAACGCCATCTGATCATTGCTCACAAAAACCGCATCCATGTCAGGATATTTTTGGATTAACTCGGCGAACGCCGCCTCGCCGCTGGAAGAAGACCAATTCCCCTGGGACCAATTCTGGTCGGAGACAGACTCACCGACGCTTTTAATCGCGTCTTCCCAGCCTTGTTTACGCTGACGCGCCTCCAGCCATTCCAGCGGCCCGGTAATCAAGCCGATTTTTCGCCTGCCGACAGAAAAAAGAAACTCAACGGCTTTGCGCGCGCCGCCATAATTATCCACGCTGATGGTCGTGTAATTGGGGTTGGCCTGGCTTTTCAAGAAGATGATCGGTGGGCAAAACGAAGGCAACTGCGATTGCACCATTTTGACGTTCTCGTTGAGCTCCGGCGCGGCAAAGATGATTCCCTCCACGTGGCGCGAAATCAGCGATTCGATGACCGGCACAATATTGGGCGTATCAAAACGAGGCAGTTCTTTGATTAATAAAGCGTAATCGGATACTTCACATTGCTCGGTGATGCCATTTAAAGTTTGAGAAACGCCGACGTATTTCAAACCGGCCGTGATGACCCCCAGCGTATAACTGCGCTGCTGCACCAGGCTGCGCGCCAGGGCGCTGGGACGGTAGCCCATTTCAGCAATCGCTTTTTCCACCGATTCGCGGGTTTCGGGAGAGACATCCGGCCGTTTATTAATAACGCGCGATATCGTTTGCGTGGAAACGCCGCATAGTTTGGCAATATCTTTGATCGTAATTTTTTGTACTCTGTGTCTTCCCATAATGATCCACCTCAGATGATTCTGGTTGTTCAGGCGGGCGTAAGAGGTTAAAGATCGGCCAATTCCCTCAAGTCCCAAAAATTCACTCTTGTATTTTCCATTATACCTTTGTTATAATGTTTTGTGAACGATAACGGGAACGATGACGAAAGAAAGTTCCTTTTGCCGATTCGATGGTATTATTTCAATCACCGGTGGTTGAGTAGGCGGCGGTGCTATCCCGCCGCCGTACCGAAACCACCTGCAACAACAATTCCCCCAAAATATTGAGATGATACATTCGATGATATTTTCAATGAAAACTTTACGCCTGTATGGCCTTCATGACTTGCGTCTGCGCGAAGAACCAGCGCGCCTGTCCCCGGCGAAGGACAGGCGCTGCTCAAAGTTGCCTCGGTAGGCATTTGCGGTTCTGACCTGCACTGGTTTTCGCAGCAAGGTATTGGCGACGCGCACCTGACTCACCCACTCGTGTTGGGACATGAATTTGCGGCCACGATTGCCGATGGTTCATGCGCCGGTCAGCGTGTGGTCGTGGAACCGGCCATCTCGTGCGGAAACTGCGAGTTTTGCCGGCGCGGACATCCCAACTTGTGCGCAAACGTCATCTTTGCCGGGCACCGCGCGCAGGATGGCGCTTTGCGCGAAAATATGGCCTGGCCCATCGAAAACCTTTGGCTCTCTGGGAATTAGCGTGGTAATCCGCCAGATGTAGGTCGGATTGGCAACACCGCACTTGCGTTCGGTGCAAGTGTCTGACTTACGAATTGCCGCCAGATATGGTGGTCATCACCCCGTAAAAACATCGGGGCAAGCAGGAAAATATCAGAAAGCCAAACCTTTTCCCGCTGCCCAATGCTTTAAAGGAATTAAAGTGATCGTGACCGTGGACGGTAGACCGTGAAACCCACGGTCCGCCGTCTACCGTCTACGGTCTGAGAAAGGAGACATTATGACAAAATATACAATTGGCATTGAGTTAGGCTCAACTCGAATCAAGGCTGTATTGATTGACGAGGATCATAAGCCAGTTGCGTCTGGAAGTTATGAGTGGGAAAATCAGTACGAAAACGGCATCTGGACGTATCGTCTTGAAGATGCCTGGACGGGCTTGCAGGAAAGTTATCGCAGTTTGAGCAATGAGTTTTTTGAGAAGCACAAAACCCCACTCCAGGATATTGGCGCCATTGGTTTTAGCGCCATGATGCACGGCTACCTGGCGTTCGATAAGGATGGGAATTTGCTTGTCCCGTTTCGCACATGGCGAAACACGATCACCGGACAGGCATCTGAGAGGCTTACGGACCTGTTCCAATTCAATATTCCGCAGCGTTGGAGTATTGCGCACCTGTATCAGGCGATCTTGAACAAGGAACCCCATCTGAAGAATATCAGCTACCTGACGACGCTGGCAGGCTACGTCCATTGGAAACTGACTGGGCAGAAGGTAATGGGGGTTGGTGAAGCATCGGGCATGTTCCCCATCGACAGCAAGACCAATCACTACGATGAGCGTATGCTGCAACTGTTCAACGAACGCCCCGAAGCGGAAAAGCTCCCGTGGAAACTTCAGGACATCCTGCCGAAGGTCTTGATGGCAGGCGAAGCAGCGGGTGTTTTGACCACGGAAGGCGCAAAACTGCTCGATCCTACGGGGCAGTTGCAAGCGGGCATTCCGCTCTGCCCGCCTGAGGGTGACGCTGGCACAGGCATGGTCGCCACAAATAGTGTCGCTGTGCGAACGGGCAACGTGTCCGCTGGAACGTCTGTCTTTGCCATGATCGTTCTGGAAAAGGCGCTGTCGAAGGTCTATCCTGAGATCGATATGGTGACGACGCCAACGGGCAAGCCTGTCGCAATGGTACACAGCAACAATTGCACATCCGATCTCAATGCCTGGGTCGGCGTGTTCCAGGAATTCGCCCAGATGCTGGGTGTGGAGATCAGCGAATCGAAGTTGTATGAAACTCTATATAAGAAAGCGCTTACGGGCGATGCGGATGCCGGTGGGCTGCTTGCCTACGCTTATCTTTCGGGAGAGCATATCACGCACTTAGAGGAGGGGCGTCCATTGTTCGTTCGCACGCCTGAAAGCCATTTCACGCTTGCAAATTTCATGCGTGTGAATCTGTTCTCATCACTCGGCGCGCTGAAAATCGGATTGGATATTCTTTTCGAGCAGGAAAAAGTAAAGATCGACAAGATACTTGGTCACGGCGGCTTCTTCAAAACAAAGGAAGTGGGCCAAAAAATGATGGCAGCGGCGATGAATGTTCCCATTTCCGTGATGGAAACTGCCGGCGAGGGTGGCGCATGGGGAATTGCTTTGCTTGCATCCTACATGCTTTATAAAACAGACAATGAGCCTTTGGAAGCCTATCTCTCCAGGAAAGTCTTTGCGGGTGAACTCGGCGTTACGATAGCGCCTGATCCAAGAGACGTGGATGGGTTTACAGCTTTCATGGAACGTTACAAGAAGGGGCTTGGGATTGAGAAAGCCGCTGTGGATGGATTAAAGTAGATGAATAGAGAAAAGAGAGTAGAGAGTAGTTGTTCGTCTACTAATCATCTATTCTCTAGTCATCTAATCTCTGGAGATCAATATGCTTGAAAAACTAAAAGAAGAATTGGTAGCGCTGCACCTGGAACTGCCCAAACATAACCTGGTGGTGTGGACGGGCGGAAACGTCAGCGCGCGCGACGCGGAGACGGGCCTGGTGGTCATCAAGGCTTCGGGCATCCGCTACGAAGAGATGGGAACTGAACACATGACCGTCATGGATTTGGACGGCAAAATCGTTGAAGGCAATTTCAAGCCGTCGTCTGATGTTTATACTCACTTGTATATTTACAAACATCGCCCGGATGTATTCGGCGTGGTGCATACGCATTCGGTCTACGCCACCGCTTTTGCGGCGGTCAACAAACCCATCCCGGTGGTGCTGACGGCGATTGCCGATGAGTTTGGCGGCCCCATCCCATGCGGCGGATTCGCCCTGATTGGCGACGAAACCATCGGGCAGGTCGTCGTCGGGAGCATTGGCAATTCCCCGGCGGTATTGCTCAAGAATCACGGCGTCTTTACCATCGGTAAAAACGCGAAAGCGGCCGTCAAGGCAGCCGTAATGACCGAAGACAACGCCAAAACCGTCTGGTTGGCGCTGCAAATCGGCGTGCCCGATGAAATTCCACAAGACGACGTGGACAAATTACATTATCGTTATACCCACGTGTATGGACAGTAAATAATAAAGATGAAGGATGAAAGATGAAAGATGAAAAAATCTTTCTTTATCCCTTCGACACGGTGAGCGACAGTCGAACCGTCAAGGCGACGCCTTCATCCTTCATCTTTCATCCTTCATCCTTTATAAACCCAGGAGCGAATTTATGATTAACTTAAAAGAATACGAAGTCTGGTTTGTGACGGGCAGTCAGCATCTCTATGGCCCGAAAGTTTTGGAGCAGGTGGCCGTCCATTCACGCGAAATCGCTGCTGCGCTGGGCGCTTCGGCGCACGTACCGGTGCGCGTGGTCTTCAAACCGGTGCTGACCTCGCCCGAAGCCATCCGCGAGTTGTGCCTGGAAGCCAATTCAACCGGCAAATGTGTGGGACTGGTGACCTGGATGCACACTTTCTCGCCCGCCAAAATGTGGATTGCCGGGCTTGGCCTGCTCAAGAAGCCTTTCCTGCACCTGCATACCCAGTACGGACGTGAAATCCCCTGGTCTGAAATCGACATGAACTTTATGAACCTGAACCAGTCCGCGCACGGCGACCGGGAGTTCGGTTTCATTGGCAGCCGCATGCGCCTGGACCGCAAGGTGGTCGTCGGGCACTGGCAGGATGCCGACGTGCAGTGCAGCATCGGCGCGTGGACGCGCGCAGCTTGCGGCTGGGCCGATTGGCAGGGCGCGAAAGTGGCCCGTTTCGGCGATAACATGCGCGACGTGGCCGTCACCGAAGGAGACAAAGTCGAGGCGCAGATGCGCTTCGGGTACTCCGTCTACGGCTACGGGGTGGGGGATTTGGTCAAAGTGGTGAACGAGGCCTCCGACGCCGAAATCAACCAATTGGTGCAGACCTATCTGGACGAGTACGAAGTCGCCCCGGCCTTGAAACCCGGCGGCGAGCGCAACACGTCGCTGCGTGAAGGGGCGCGCATCGAAATCGGCCTGCGCAACTTCTTGAGCGCCGGGAATTTCAAGGCATTTACGACCACCTTCGAAGACTTGCCCGGCCTGGCGCAGTTGCCCGGACTGGCCGTCCAGCGCCTGATGCGCGACGGTTACGGCTTCGGGGCCGAAGGCGACTGGAAGACGTCCGCGCTGGTGCGCGCCATGAAGACGATGAGCGCCGGGTTGAAGGGCGGCGTCAGCTTTATGGAAGATTACACCTATCACTTTAGCGCAACGGGCGACAAAGTGCTCGGCGCGCACATGCTCGAAATCTGCGAGTCGCTTGCGTCTGAGAAACCCAGGCTGGAGATTTACCCGCTTTCGATTGGCGGCAAGGCCGACCCCGTGCGCCTGATCTTTGACACGATGACCGGCCCGGCGATTGGCGCGTCCATCATGGATATGGGCCAGCGCTTTAGAATGGTCGCCAACGTGGTGGATGTGGTGCCCACCGACGAGCCGCTGCCCAAGCTGCCGGTGGCGCGCGCCCTGTGGCTGCCGCGTCCCAATCTCAAGACCGCTGCGGCGGCCTGGATCTACGCCGGCGGCGCGCACCATACCAGCTTCAGCTATTCGCTGACGGCCGAGCACCTGCAAGATTTTACGGGTATGGCCGGGATCGAATTCCTGCTGATCGACGAAAACACCACCATCCCCGATTTCCGCGACAAACTGCGCTGGAACGACCTGTATTACCACCTGGCAAAAGGGCTGTAAATTTGGGCTTTCTCCTTTTGGGTGCAGCCTCCTCTGGCAACTTTGCAGGGGAGGCTGCTATTTAACCGCTGCGTTTTCAGCAATTCCTGGTGCAAAACCCTTATCCGCAGATTTACCCTACGGGCACGATGTCGCAGATGCCGCAGATTTTTAAAATCTGCGAAAATCGGTGCAATCTGTGGATAGCTTGCTTGGATTGGTTCTGAGACTTGCGCTACAACCTTGCGTCACATATAATCGCCCTGGCATTATCCAAATTTCATCAGCGAACATGAGGAGAGAACACATGAGTGAAAAAATCCATTACGCCGCTGTCGTCGGCGCAGGCCCGGCAGGGATGTTTGCGGCCCGTGAAATGGCGCGCAGTGGCGTCAAGGTTGTCCTTTTTAACCGCGATATCAAGCCCGGCGGGCTGGCCGAATATGGCATCTATCCCGATAAGTTTGTCATGAAAGAAAGCCTGCGCGTCCAGTTCCGCCAGGTGCTCGACACGCCGGGCATCACGTATCTCGGAAATATCACGGTGGGCAGCCAGGATGATTTGAGCCTGGACGACCTGCGCGCGCTTGGTTTCCAGGCCATCCTGGTCACCGCCGGGGCGCAGGGCACGAAATGGCTGAGACTGCCCGGCGAAAACCTGACCGGCGTTTACCAGGCCAAATACCTGGTTTATCACTACAACCTGCTGCCGCGTTACACCCTGAAAATGTTCCATTTCGGCAAAAAGGTGGCGATTGTGGGCGCAGGTAACGTCATGATCGATGTTGCCCGTTTTGTCATCCAAAAAGTCAAAGCCGAGGAAGTCATTGTCGTGGTGCGGCGCGGCCCTGCCGAAATCAAGTTTGACAAGAAAGAGATGGAAAATATTATTTGCAACCTGGACCAGCACGCATTCGACGAGGAAATTTCGCGCGTCAGCCCGCAGATGGTGGCCATTGGACAAGACCCGCTGGAGGCCAAAGCGCAAATCCTCGGAGCATTGCCCAAGGCCTTGCCGACCAAGTCCCCCACCCGTTTTCGCTTTGAGTTCCTGGCTTCACCCGCGCAAATGCTGGGAGGGGATGATGGTATCGTCAACGGGCTGGAAGTCGAGGACAACGACCTGGTATTACAAGATGGTGAAGTCAAGCCCAAAGGCACCGGCCACAAACGCACCATCCAGGTCGATTCGGTTATTTTTGCAATCGGCGATAAAGTGGATGAAAGCTTTGGGCTGCCGACCCAGTGGAACGAGTTTTCCAAGAGTCCCCAGCCGCGCTTCCCCGTGAATGATATTTCCTACGAAGCCTACAACCCGACGGCGAATACCCTGATCGAGGACGTTTTTGTGGCCGGGTGGTCGCGCAAGGCCAGTTCGGGGCTGGTGGGATACGCCCGCAAGGACGGCATTAACGGCGCGAAGGCTGTTTTACAATATCTGCAAACCCTGCCGCCTACCGAACCTGACGAGGCTGCGCTCGCGGCCCGCCTGGAAAAGCTGCCCCAGCCATTCGTGACCCTGAGCGACGTCCGCAGCCTGGTGGCAATCGAGACGGAAATTGCCCGTCAGCGTGGATTGGAATTTTTCAAATTCGGCACCAACGAAGAAATGCTCGAAAAAATCATGGCGGCGAGGTCGGCATAAACACGCCGCGAGTCTTGGAGTCGCTATGCTAAAAACCGGCATTCTCAACCCCCAGATCAATTCCCTCCTGGCGCGCGTGCGCCATACCAATATGTTGGTCATCGCCGACCGGGGCTTCCCGTTCTGGCCGATGATCGAAACGGTGGATATTTCCCTTGTGGACGGTATTCCCACCGTCTTGCAAGTGTTGGCCGCCATCCGCCCCAATTTTGACATCAGCCAGATTTTTATGGCCGAAGAGTTCCGCGCCGAAAACAGCCGCGAAACGCAGGCGCGCTTTGCCCAAACTGCGGGTGACATTCCGTTCACTTTCGAGCCGCACGTGGCGTTCAAGCAGCGCGTCCCACAGGCCATCGGGCTGATCCGCACCGGCGACACGACCCAATATGCCAACATGATCCTGGTCTCCGGCCGCGTGGAACACTAAATTCTTTAACGCAAAGTCGCAAAGACGCCAGGACGCCAAGTTTTTAATTTTCTTTCTTTTCTTTGCGACTTTGCACCTTTGCGTCTTTGCGTTAAAAAGGATTTGTCATGGACGAAAACGAAATCAGTAAAATCATCGTGGATGCCGCCGTCGAAGTCCACCGCACCCTCGGTGGGCCGGGTTTGCTCGAAAGTGTCTACCAGGAAGCCGAAGCCTGGGAACTGCTCAAGCGCGGCGTTGAAGTGGAACGCGAGAAACTCGTCCCCATCCTGTATAAGGGCCATCGACTTGGTGAACCACTGCGCCTCGATTTGCTCGTCGGTCAAAAAGTCATCGTCGAGTGCAAAGCCACTGTGAACTACAACGCCATTTTTGAAGCACAGGTCCTGACCTACCTGCGCCTGACCGGACTCAAGTTGGGATTGGTCATCAATTTCGGCGAGAAACTGGTCAAAGACGGCCTTCACCGGGTTGTCAATAGGTTGTAAAAATAGAGACCCTTAACGCAAAGTCGCAGAGACGCCAAGTCGCCAAGATTTTTGTAAAAACGATCAAATCTTTCTTGCCAAGCCGATTTCGCCTTTTCGCTCGCCCCAGCCATTTTCGAGGTTGTAGGTTTTTCCCAAAGAATTCTTTGCGGCTTTGCAACTTTGCGACTTTGCGTTAAGGTTTTTTGACACACTAACTGTAAGGAAAACGAGCATGACCAAAAAAGTCTTTGTCAGCGGTTGTTTTGACCTGCCCCACAGCGGGCACGTCGCCTTTTTCCAGGAGGCGGCCCAATACGGCGACCTGTACGTGGCCCTCGGCTCGGACCGCACCATCTTCGAGCTGAAAAACCGTCCGACCATCAACACCGAAGCGGAGCGCCTGTACATTATCAAGTCGCTGGCCTGCGTCAAGGACGCCTTCATCTCGAAAGGCTCCGGGCTGTTGGATTTTGTCGATGAGCTAAAGGAAATCCATCCCGATTATTTCATCGTCAACGAAGACGGCAACGTCCCCGAAAAGAAACGGCTGTGCGATGAACTGGGGATCGAATACGTCATCCTGAAACGCGAGCCGCACCCGGGGCTGATTCCGCGTTCGAGCACCGCGCTGCGCGGGATGAGCGCCATCCCCTACCGCATCGACCTGGCCGGGGGCTGGCTTGACCAGCCCTTCGTCTCCAAACACCACCCCGGCCCGGTGCTGACGATTTCGATCCACCCCACGCTGGAGTTCAACCTGCGCAGCGGCATGGCCACCAGCACCCGCAGCCACGCGGTTGAGATGTGGGGCGCGCGCCTGCCCGCCGATAACGTCGAAAAACTCGCCAAAATGCTCTTCGCCTTCGACAACCCGCCGGGGACAAAAGAAATTTCCGGGTCGCAGGATTCGATCGGCATCATTTACCCCGGCCTGGCCAAAGCCGATTACGACGGGGAATACTGGCCCAAACATATTACCGACAATCACAATGAACACGTGCTCAGTTTCATCGAAAATGCGCTCTACCTGATCCCGCTCGATCCGCGCCCCTCGGGGTATCACGTGCTCGAGAATACCAACATTACCCCCGCAGGCGCGAAGGCGCTCTCAGACGCCGCCAAAGCCTGCTGGCACGCCGCCATTGCCAGGGACGCCGCGGCCTTTGGCTGCGCAATGCGCGAGGGTTTCGAAGCCCAGGTGGCCATGTTCCCCAATATGCTGACGCCCGACATGCAGGTGCAGATCGACGCCTACCGCAGCCAAGCCCTGGGCTGGAAGGTCTCCGGCGCGGGCGGCGGCGGGTACCTGATCCTGGTGGCGGACCGGCCCATCGAGAACGCGGTGCGCATCAGCATCCGGCGGCAGAGCGATTGACGAATTGTTTCTTGCAAACGCGCGAATCTGACAAATTTTGTTCCGATATGAATTGGGAGATGGGACATGGATGCTATGAACAATTTCCAGGCGCTCCGGCTATCGGTCGGCTATATCGGCAAAAGCAGGGTGGCATGGTTTTATATTCTCATTTCCTGCGCCCGATTCTTTGTCCCATCTACTACGTTAGCCGGTAAAAACCTGTCGCTTTCTTTTATATTGAGTTGCGTTGGTTTGTTATTCGCTGTCGTTCCGATCGTTTTCCTTGTCGGGTTTATCCATTCTATTTTTCAAAAATATTTTCATCATCGTGACGTTTCCATCCGCGAGACTTGGGATCGAGGCGAATCGTTCACAGGCAAGATGTTGGGTTTTTATTTTTTAGTCGCCATACTATTGCTCTTCCTGTTTGGCGTTCACCAGGCTGTTTTTCACACGCCCCCCGCGCCACCCCTTACGGCTATTTTTGGCATCGTCTTCACCCCCATCACAAGTTTTTGCATGTGCGCCATTGTGATCGACCAGGTAAAAGTGTTGAAATCGATCCCAACGGGTTTTCGGATCGTGGACAACCATTTATCCCGCAGTCTTGGGTTGGGTGGCATTTTCTTCCTTTTGCAGAACATCCTGCTCGGATTATTAATGCTGATTATTTTTATCGCGGTTCCCCCTCGCATTTCATTTCCCCTGGGCTTTGACCTTTCCACCTACCAAAACCTGCTGCAAGTCCCCATCATCAGCCTGGCAAACCAGGTCTTGGCGGCGATCATCGGCCCGTGGAATGTTACCGCATTTACGATGCTCTATTTGGATTTCACAAAAGAATTCCCGCCGGACAAAACGCGATAGTAAATGCGGGATGCTGAATTCAGCCTGCTGATTAAGGTTCAAAGGCAGGTTATGGACCAGATTCAAAAAGACTTCCGAAATCGTGGAGATTTTCGGAAGTCTTTTTCTTTTTAGAATGTTCGTCAGGATGTGGTTTTCTTTTTCTTGGGTGCGCGTTTGATCTCGCTCTTGCGCGCGCCGCCCGCCATTTCGCACGGGCTGCTGCTCCGGTCGGAGCCTTATTTTTCCCGTCGGGACGATGTTTTGGCGGCCAATGCGGAGACGGGGTGATTTTTTAGATTTTAGCGCCATTTCTGGCGTTTGGGTTGAGCGTCCCAGGCTTCCGAAGTCTTAACCCCTTACGGGGCAAGCGACTTCGGAAGTCTGGGCTGCTACTGGCCGGATTGCCAGCCGCTTAGCGGTGTTAGTTGTATCTGCTTCGCAAGCCCGTAGGCGGTCGGGAGATCACTGTCGCTCTCGACGAACACTCGTCCGATCACGAGCACCGAATTGTTCGGCGAGGCTATCTGCTTCATACCCTGCGGTGCGGTCCCTTTCCAGCCTGGAGCGGTGATGAGATAGTCGCCGGCCTGGGTTCCCGTGGTGCGTTTGCCGACGTAGGCAAAATTAGCGCCGTCCGACGGGTCGGTGAACTGCACTGCGTAGTATCGGCCCGCCATGTCCGGAACCTGCAGGACTTGTTGTCCTTTGGAAAGATCGAGGCAGCCGACCACATAAAGTGTGTCCAGGTTCGTGCCATAACTCATCAAAGGTGAGCTTCCGGGCGGCAGCGATACGTGCAGGGGATCTGCAAAGAGCGCCTGGGGCTGTGTATAGAGCGTATTGACCGGGATGGGACCGTCGCCGAACCCCTTAACGAGGGCCGCCCTCTTGTACACGGTTAAGATGAGACGCGGCCAAAAGTAGATAAAGAGGAACGTGGCCGTTGGCCAGACAATGGCAGCCGCCACAGCGAGCGGCATGATCCCTGTAGAGAGCCGTTGGTAGACGACCCATGCGAGCAGCACCAGTAGGGCGAATGTAAGGGGGTATGCGTATTTCAGAATAAGCTTGTTCATGTCTTTGACATTTATCCAATGAGATGTAGCACCCATGCAAGCAGGATGAACGCGTAAGCATTGATAAGGAGCGTCCGCACCCA
>JBARBA010000528.1:0-27651 GCA_049792555.1 Anaerolineales bacterium | reverse complement strand
CGGGAGACAACGTCAACCTGACGGTTGAGTTGATTGTGCCGGTGGCGCTCGAACAAGGCTCCAAGTTCGCCATCCGCGAAGGCGGCCTCACCGTTGGTGCAGGCGTCATCACCAAGATCATTGCGTAGGTAGAGAAATGACCAAACAAAAAATACGTATCCGCCTCAAGGCTTATGATCATCGCGTGCTTGACCAGTCAGCCAAGCGCATTGTTGAGACTGCCGAGCGCTCTGGAGCAAAAGTGGTTGGCCCCGTACCCTTGCCAACCAAGATAGAACGGTTTACAATTCGCCGCTCGGCATTCATTGACAAGGACTCACATGAGCACTTCGAGATACGCACTCACAATCGCCTGATAGACGTTTTGGATCCAGATTCAAAGACGATTGATATGTTGATGCGGCTTAACTTGCCTGCGGGTGTTGATATCGAGATCAAGATTTAAGTTTTGATTTATAAATTTGCTCAGGTAGTTTGACTATCTGGACTGAGTACAACGAAACAAGAACGGTATTGTTCGTAGGCCTGACAAAACCCTGTGCCGCGACAGACTGCTTGACTGTTCCGTTGCGAGATGATGCAGCCAAAGCCCTGGCTGACAGTCTCAAGAAAACTTTTGTAAAAGGAGAAAATCGAGGATGTTGAAAGGGCTGATTGGCAAGAAGATCGGAATGACCCAGATCTTCGATGAGAGCGGTGTCGCTTATCCCGTTACTCTTATCGAAGCTGGGCCTTGCTATGTTACTCAAATCCGACGTCCGGAGAGCGAAGGTTATTCCGCAGTGCAGTTGGGTTTTGGCGAGGTGCATCCCAAGCGTTTGAGCGGTGGCGAACTAGGCCACCTCAAGGTCACCAGTGCGCCGCCCCTGCGTTTTGTGCGTGAGTTCCGCACCAAAACCCCGGACGTTGGCGTCGGTGATGTAGTCAAGGCCGATGTTTTTAACATTGGTGAGCACGTTGACGTGATCGGCGTGAGCAAAGGAAAAGGTTTTGCTGGTGCTGTGAAACGCTATCATTTTGCTGGCGGGCCTAAAACCCATGGGCAATCTGACCGTCACCGTGCTCCAGGTTCGAACGGTTCTGGTACCACTCCAGGACGTGTCTATAAAGGCTCCCACCGACCCGGCCATATGGGCGACGATCGCGTGACTGCACAGAACTTGAAGGTTGTGCTGGTTGATGTTGAGCGTAATCTGATAGGCGTTCATGGCGCTGTACCTGGCGCTAAGGGCGGTATGGTTATCATCAATGAGGCGCGCAAGCAGTGACCGCGCAATGGATATGGAGTAAGACGCTATGAAAGTAGACGTTTTCAATATGGAAGGCGAGAAGCTGACTGAACAGGTGGAATTGCCTGCTGACATCTTCGAAGCCCCAATCAATGTGGATTTGATGCATCAGGCTTTTATCCGCCAGATGGCAAATGCCCGTCTTGGTACGCACGACACCAAGGTGCGTGGCGAAGTTGCCGGTGGCGGTAAGAAGCCGTGGAAGCAAAAAGGAACTGGTCGTGCCCGCCAGGGTTCGACGCGTGCCGCCCAGTGGGTGGGTGGTGGTCGTATTTTTACCCCACACCCCCGTAAATATACTCAGCGTATGCCTCTGAAGATGCGCCGCGCAGCTCTTCGCTCGGCTCTTTCAGCCAAAGCAGTTGATGCTTGCATCGTCGTTGTTGATGCACTGACCCTTTCCGAACCCAAAACCCGCCTGATGGCTCAGGCATTGAATCGCCTTGTGGGCGATGCCAGTGCTCTGGTGCTAATCCCTGAGAAATCGGCTTCATACGATGTTATTGTTCGTTCAACGAATAACATCCCGGATGCCAAAGTTCTTCTGGCGGGATACCTGAACGTCCGCGATTTACTTGGTTATGACAAACTTGTCCTGCCAATGCAAGCGCTGGATGCTCTGAATTCTATCCTGGCATAGGAGCGATCATGACGTTGATTTATGAAGTCCTCCGCCGTCCGCTGATCACGGAAAAGTCGAACCACCAGTCGCGCAAGTTGAATCAGTATGCGTTTGAAGTTGCCAATGAAGCAACCAAAACCATGGTAAAAGATGCCATTGAGACTGTGTTTGACGTAAAAGTGGAAAGCGTGAATATTATCAACAACCCCGCTAAGCGTGGGCGCCGTCCGCGTAGCCGTCGTTTGCTGGTTCGCCGACCGGGTTATAAGAAGGCCATCGTTACTTTGCAAGCAGGCCAGACTCTGGAAATCTTCGGGGGGGTGCAATAATGACTGTCAAAAAGTACAAACCGGTTACTCCCGGTCAGCGTGGTATGACCGGCTACAGCTTCGAAGAAATTACGAAGTCAGAACCAGAACGTGCATTGATCGTTTCGTCTCGCAACCATGGCGGTCGTAATGTATATGGTCGTGTCACGGTTCGCCATCAAGGTGGTGGTCATCGTCGTTTTATCCGTATTATTGATTTCAAGCGTGATAAGCTTAATATCCCGGCCAAGGTTGCGGCAATTGAGTACGATCCAAACCGAACTGCGCGTCTCGCATTGTTAAATTATGCTGACGGTGAAAAACGATACATTATTGCTCCGATGGGTGTGAAGGTCGGCGATACTCTCGTTTCCGGGGCAAATGCTGAAATTCGTCCGGGCAATTGTTTGCCGATTGCCAATATCCCGGTCGGCACCCTGGTCCATAATATTGAAATTAAAGAAGGTAAGGGTGGTCAGCTTGTCCGTTCTGCGGGCGGCGCTGCCCAATTACTGGCCAAAGAAGGCGATTTTGCCCAGATACGTATGCCTTCCGGTGAAGTGCGCATGATCCGTCAGAAATGCTATGCGACCATCGGGCAAGTGGGTAACCTGGAACACAGCAATATCAAGCTTGGTAAAGCAGGGCGCAAACGCCATCTGGGTGTTCGCCCAACCGTGCGCGGTTCTGCAATGTCTCCTCGCGATCATCCGCATGGTGGTGGCGAAGGTCGCCAGCCGATTGGTCGCCCAGGCCCGCGTACTCCCTGGGGTAAGCCCACTCTGGGTTATAAGACTCGTAAGAATAAAGAGACCGATAAGTATATTATCCGCCGTCGCAGCAAGAACAGTCGTTAGGCGCGAACAGGTAGAAGAGGTACGAGACTATGTCTAGATCCTTGAAGAAGGGGCCGTTCATTGCCCCGAAATTGCTAAAGAAAATTGAGGCGATGAATCAGCGCGCCGAAAAGAAAGTGATCCGCACCTGGAGTCGGGCGAGTGTGATTTTCCCCCAGATGGTAGGGCACACGATCGCCGTGCATGATGGTCGTCGTCATGTGCCGATCTACATTACCGAGAATATGGTTGGTCATCGGTTGGGTGAGTTTGCTCCCACCCGTATGTTCCGCGGCCATCTTTCGGAGAAGGCAACGAAAGGAGCGTAGGCCATGTCGGATATTCATGCACATCTACGTTTTCTTTCTATTTCGGCTCAGAAAGTCCGCCTGGTGGTGGATTTGGTACGTGGGAAAAGCGCGAACGATGCATTGGAAATGTTGCGTTTTGTGCCTAACCGCGCAGCCGAGCCTGTCCGCAAGTTGTTGACTTCCGCAGTGGCAAACGCCGAGGAGAATTTTGGCGTGAGCCGCGACGATTTGGTCGTTTCAACCATCTTTGCCGATGAAGCCCCCACCCGTAAATGGCGCCGCTTTGGCGCACGCGGGCGCTTCAAACCGGTACTGCGCCGTTCATCGCATGTGACTATCATTCTGCGCGAACGCGAAGCCTAGGAAAGGATCTAAGGAGATTCTATGGGTCGTAAAGTTCATCCGATTGGTTTCCGTCTGGCTGTCACGCACGCTTGGCAAAGCCGCTGGTTTGCTGAAGGTACGCAGTACCGCGATCAGCTTCAGCAAGATTTTGCCATTCGTAAGATGGTCCAGAATATTTCCCCTAAAGCCGGTGTTTCCTGCGTGGAAGTGGAACGTTTTCCAGGCAAAGTGAAGGTTTCTGTCCACACCGCCAAGCCCGGCATTTTGATTGGCCGCAAAGGTGAAGGTGTAAAGAAGATCCGTGAGGGTTTGCAGGAACTGGTTGGTAAGAAGGTGGATCTTGATATTAAAGAATTATCCACCCCTGATATTGATGCTTATCTGGTCGCCATGAATATTTCTGATCAGCTCCAGCGTCGTATCGCTTACCGCCGCGCTATGAAGCGCGCCATCCAACAGGCAATGCGTCAGGGTGCGGAGGGCATCAAGATCGAAGTTGCTGGTCGTCTGGCAGGAGCTGAAATGGCCCGTACTGTTTGGTTACGTGAGGGCCGGGTACCACTGCAGACTTTGCGCGCAGATATGGATTTTGCTCGCGCGGAAGCGCTGACCACCTATGGCCGGATTGGCATCAAGGTGTGGATCTACAAGGGCAATATGAAGCCCGAAGTGGAAGAAAAAGCCGAGGCGACTGAAGGCGTTTACGTTAGCGAGTGATCGCGCGCCCAAGTCCGTGAAAAGAGGTTGTTGCTATGTTAATGCCAAAACGTGTTAAGTGGCGCAAGCAGATGCGCGGTCGCATGAAGGGCAAAGCCCTGCGTGGGGCCGAGGTCAGCTTTGGCGAATGGGGCCTTCAGGCTCTGGAGCCGGGCTGGATTACTGCTCGCCAGATTGAGGCTGCTCGCCGCGCCATTGTTCGTGAGATGAAGCGCCGGGGTAAGGTCTGGATTCGTATTTTTCCGGCCAAACCTTATACCCAAAGGCCGCCCGAAACCCGTATGGGTAAAGGGAAAGGCGGCGTTGAGTATTATGTGGCAGTTATCAAGCCTGGTCGTATGATGATCGAAGTTGGCGGCATGTCTGAGGATGAGGCATTGAAGGCGCTCAAGATGGCTCAGTACAAGTTCCCAATTCGGACCAAGATTGTTACCCGGTATGAAGCCGGGGCAGGAGAATAAGGCATGAAGACGAAAGAAATTCGTGCATTATCCGCCGCTGAAATCAGGGCAAAGATCGCCGATGCTCGCGAAAACTTGATGAAGTTTCGCTTTCAGCAGGTTACTGGTCAGTTGACCGATACCAGCCGTTTGCACTCGTTGCGCCGCGATGTGGCCCGGATGGAAACAATCCTGACCGAAATACGGAAAGCGGCTGAACAGGAAGGTGTTGGATGAATAGTCGCCGTCGCATCACTGGTGTTGTTACCAGTAATAAAATGCAGAAGACCGTCGTAGTTGAAATTACCCGCAGCTATCGGCATCCGTTATACAAAAAGGTCGTTCACCACTCAAAACGGGTGAAGGCCCACGATGAAGTAGGCTGCCAAATTGGTGATAAGGTGCAGATTGTGGAAAGCCGTCCGCTTTCGCGCGATAAGCGCTGGGTAGTGGAAACGATTATTAAGAAAGAAATCCGGACCGCAGACAGCGGCGTGGAGGTTTAGCCATGATTCAGCAGGAATCCCGTCTTAAAGTGGCTGATAATACTGGCGCCCGCGAATTGCTTGTCATTCATGTGATGGGCGGTTCCACCCGACGGTATGGGTCAATCGGTGATATTGTGGTTGCCACGGTTAAGTCCGCTGCGCCTCAAGGTTCAATCAAGAAGAGTGAAGTGGTCAAGGCGGTTATCGTGCGGGTTGCCAAAGAGTGGCGTCGTGAAGATGGCTCCTATATCCGCTTCGATGATAATGCTGCGGTTATTCTGGATGCCGACGGTCAAAACCCGAAGGGCAGCCGTATCTTCGGCCCGGTTGCACGTGAATTGCGTGAAAAGGGCTTTATGAAGATCGTTTCGCTGGCTCCGGAAGTTCTCTAGGATATTTGGGAGCGAAGCCATGAGAGTAAAGATTCGTAAAGGTGATACCGTTGAAGTAATAAGCGGGCGTTTTGAAGAAAAAGGTAAACGTGGTGAAGTGATTAATGTTTTGCCTGAAGAACGTCTCGTAGTGGTTCAGGGTGTCAATATTCGCACAAAACATCAGAAGCAGGTTCAAATGCGGCAGGGCCGCAATCTGAATCCGGGCCGTATCAAGTTCGAAGGCCCGCTATCTATTTCGAACGTCATGTTGGTCTGCCCCAAATGCAGCAAGCCCACCCGGGTTAGTATCCAGCGAGATGCGGCCGGATCACACCGGGTTTGCAAACACAAGGACTGCCAGGCTTTGATTGATTAAGGCATTGCTTGGACAGGAGAACAGAATATTATGAATAGAATGCAAGAACGTTATCAAGAAGCAGTCCCGGCTTTGCAGAAGACCTTCAATTACCGGAACATTATGGAAGTTCCGCGTATCGAGAAAGTCGTTATAAACATCGGTCTTGGCGAAGCCATGGACGATTCGAAGGCACTGGAAGCTGCTCTTACGGATTTGACCACCATCGCAGGCCAAAAGCCGATCCAGACCAAGGCGCGCAAGAGCATCGCCAACTTCAAATTGCGCGAAGGTCGTATCATCGGTAGTAAGGTGACGCTGCGCGGTATTCGAATGTGGGCGTTTTTGGACCGCTTGGTGAATGTTGCTCTGCCGCGTGTGCGCGACTTTCGTGGTGTTTCGCCCAATTCTTTTGACGGGCGCGGCAATTATACGCTTGGCCTGCGGGATCAATTAATTTTCCCGGAGATTGAGTACGACAAAATTGACAAACTTCGCGGAATGGAAATTACGATTGTTACCACCGCGAAAAACGATGAGCATTCTCGTGAATTACTCAGATTCCTTGGAATGCCATTCAGGAAGGAAGCTTAGGTTATGGCAAAGAAATGCATGAGCTATCGTGAATTGCGCCGGAAATACCCGACTCGTGTGCGCAATCGCTGTCAGCGTTGTGGCCGCCCACGCGGTTATATCCGACGCTTTGGACTGTGCCGGATTTGCTTCCGTGAACTGTCCTTGGATGGCAAAATCCCTGGTGTCGTGAAATCGTCCTGGTAACCGGGCGGAGGTGAATGGTATGAGTGTTTCTGATCCGATAGCAGATATGCTGACCCGAATTCGCAATGCCGCGACAACCGGTCAGGCAGCAGTGGCAATGCCAAATTCGAAAGTGAAAGTGGAAATTGCCAAAATTTTGAAAGAAGAAGGCTTCCTGGAAAGCTATGAGGTAGCCGACGGCGAAATCCCGGCGCAGAGAGTTTTGCGCATCAAGATTAAGTATATTGGTGAGCGCCGCGAACGACAGCCAGTTTTGACTGGTGTGGTTCGCGTTAGCCGCCCGGGTCGCCGCGTATACACTAAGAAACAGGACATCCCGTGGGTTCTGGCCGGTATGGGCGTTGCCATACTTTCCACCCCCAAGGGCATCATGACAGGCCAGCGTGCTCGTCAGCTCAATTTGGGCGGCGAAATCCTGTGCAAAGTCTGGTAAGGAGGTAGAGCTGTGTCGCGTATTGGACGCTTGCCTATCGCTGTCCCGGCTGGGGTGCAGGTTGATGTCGACGGTTCGTTTGTGAAGGTGAAAGGCCCGAAGGGCGAAATGAAGCGCGATTTCTCGCCGCTGATTGGTATCGCTCTGGAAAGTGGTCAAATTACTGTCACGCGCCGCTCTGACGAGTCTGCCGAACGTGCCTTACATGGGACAACGCGAGCTGTATTACACAATATGGTTTATGGTGTAAGCAGCGGTTTTGAGAAGATACTGGAATGGGACGGGGTCGGTTATCGCGCTGAATTAAGCGGAACCAACCTGATGCTCTACATGGGCTATTCCCATCCCGTGCCTGTCGAGCCACCTGTCGGGATTTCTTTCAGTGTGGACGCCAAAGCCCGCCAGATTAAGGTGATGGGTTTTGATAAAGAAGTTGTTGGTCAGGTTGCTTCAGATATCCGAAAGGTTCGCCCGGTGGAACCTTATCTGGGCAAGGGCCTACATTACCTCGGCGAAAAGATCCGCCGCAAGGCTGGTAAATCCGGGAAAGGGAAGAAATAGTTTATGGCTGATAAATCTCGTTCCGCGGCTCGCATTCGACGACACCTTCGCGTTCGCAAGAGTGTATTTGGTACCATCGAGCGCCCTCGTCTGAGTGTTTTCCGCAGCATTAATGAAATTTATGCTCAAGTCATTGACGATATCGATGGAAATACCCTGACTTCGGCTTCGTCCATTGATACAGATTTGCGCACCAAAATGGCTGGTCTTAAGAAAAGTGAGCAGGCCAAGCTGGTGGGACAAACTGTAGCTGAACGTGCTAAAAGCAAAGGGATTGAGTCTGTTGTCTTTGATCGTGGTGGTTTCCGCTATACCGGTCGTGTCAAGGCTCTCGCCGATGGCGCACGCGAAGGCGGCTTGGAATTCTAAGGCTTGATGGAGAACGTTATGTCGGACTACCAAATGCAAGAAACTCAACAGGAACAGCAGCTCGACGAACGAGTCATTGAAATCGCGCGCGTTGCCAAAGTTGTCAAAGGTGGCCGCCGGTTCCGATTTCGTGTGACGGTTGTTATCGGTGATGGCCGTGGCAAAATCGGCATGGGCGTAGGGAAAGCCAATGCTGTGCCTGATGCTATGCGTAAGGCTACGGAGCGCGCTCACAAGGATCTGCGTCAGGTTTATCTGCATGGCACCACCATCCCGCATGAAGTCATTGGTAAAGTAGGCGGGGCAAGGATATTGCTTAAACCTGCTTCCCTTGGGACTGGTGTTATTGCCGCAGGTGGCGTACGAGCTGTACTGGAGGCCGCAGGAGTTCGAGACATCCTGACCAAATCTCTTGGTTCATCGAATGTACTCAACGGGGTAATGGCTACCTTTGATGCGCTCGATTCGCTTAAGTCGCCGGCCGTAGAAGCCATTCGCCGTGGCAAAGCCGTAGAAGAGTTGATGCCGTTCTGGGAGCGGAGGAAACAACATGGCTAAAAAAACCGAGACAAAAATTATCCGTGTGACCCTGGTGCAAAGCCCAATCGGCTACCCTGAACCGCAGAAGCGCACCGTTCGCGCATTGGGTTTGCGACGTATGAACCAGACAATTGAACATCAAGATTCTCCTGCCTTGCGGGGGATGATCACCAAAGTTGTTCACCTTGTTCGGGTTGAAGAGTAGGAGAAGCAATGAAACTCCATGATTTGATTCCCAATTCGGGATCGAAAAAAAACCGGAAACGCGTTGGGCGAGGTATTTCGGCTGGTCAGGGTAAAACCGCTGGCCGCGGTACTAAAGGAGCTGGCGCTCGTTCAGGCGAAGGCGGTCATTTATACCGTCAAGGTGGTAATCTGCCTTTTTACCGCCGCCTACCCTTTATCCGTGGTGAAGGTTTTACTCCACCTTATCAGGTAGAGTATAACGAAATAAACCTGGATCAGTTGGCTGCCGCTTTTACGGCCAATGCTGAAGTGACGCCGGATGTTTTGGCTGGAGTTGGCCTTTTGCGCGATTCCCGCAACCCGGTTGTTATTCTTGGCCGTGGTGACATAGCAATCTCGCTTAAAGTGCGCGCTCATCGTATTTCGGCTGGTGCAAAAAGCAAGATTGAAGCTGCCGGCGGTTCTATCGAAACCATCGAAGGCTAATCCTTCTTAGGAGACCTGACGTATGAAAAACACCTGGTCGGCCTGGCGCTATCTGTATAAATCAGAAGATATTCGCCGTATGTTATTGGCGACTTTTGCTTTGCTTATCTTGTACCGTCTTGCAGCGAATATTCCTGTTCCTGGCATTGACTTTTCGGTACTGACTGCTCTGCACAATAAAATGACAACGACAGGCGGGAATTTCTTCGATTTTCTGGATCTGCTCTCGGGTGGTACGGTTTCCCGGTTCTCCATCCTTTCCATGGGCGTATATCCTTACATTACTGCCCAGATTATCCTGCAGTTATTAATCCCGATTATTCCTTCCTTGCAGCGTCGCATGGAAGAGAATCCGACGGAGGGACGTAAATGGCAGGAAAAATGGACCTATTATCTGACCGTACCAATGGCAGCCCTTTCGGCCATCGGCCAAATTAATATCTTCAACTCGTTTGCCACTCAAGCTAATGTCGGGACGGTATTGGATTTTGGCTTCACGCCAACCACAATTTTGCCGTCTCTGACGGTTTTGTTGAGCATGGTTGCCGGTACGATGTTTGCCATCTGGCTGGGTGAGTTGATTTCCGAATATGGCATTCGTGGTCAGGGTCTATCCCTGATTATCTTTGCCGGTATTGTTGCGCGCATGCCGACGAACTTGCAATCGATTATGAGCGATGAGCAGACCCGCTGGATGATGCTGTCTTTGATGGTGATTATCATTGTGCTGACTATCTTTGCGATTGTGTTTGTTCAGCAAGGCCGCCGCAATGTCCCTGTCATGTATCCCGGCAGGCGTGTGGGTAATCGCATGTCTATGCCGGTTAAGGCTTCATTGCCCTTGATGGTTAATATGTCAGGCATGATTCCGCTTATTTTTGCCAGCGCCATTTTGCAATTTCCAACGATTATCTCTTCGTTCTTCCTTGGGAATGCAAATACAACGATTGCTGGGATTGCGAAGAGTGTTCAAGACACATTGAGTAGCGGTTCATCAGTTTACTGGGTGATCTACTTTTTCATGGTAGTGATTTTCACCTTTTTCTACACGGATGTGATGTTTACGCAGCAAAATTATGGAGAGAATTTGAAGCGTGTAGGAGCACAAATTCCCGGCGTCAATCGTGGGGTGCCCACGCAAAAATATCTTACAAAAGTTCAACGGCGTATTACATTGGTGGGAGCGTTGTTCCTTGGTATTGTGGCGGTACTTCCTTTCTTGTTGAATCAGGTTTTATCGCTATTTGGTATCACTACATCAACCTCTTCTGCTGGCTTGTTTCTGGTTTCGTCCGCCGGTTTGCTCATTGTTGTCGGTGTTGTGAGGGATACTTTCTCTACAATCGATGCGGAATTAAAATTACACGGTTATCAGGATTCCATCCTGGTGAAATAGCCATGCCCATATACATTGTTCTGCTGGGTCCTCCCGGAGTTGGTAAGGGTACGCAGGCAGAGGTGCTAACAGAGAAACTAGGCCTACCACATATCTCATCTGGAGATATCTTTCGCGAGAACATTAAAAAGGGTACGGACATGGGTAAGCGGGCACAAACGTACATGAAAAAAGGTGAGCTTGTGCCAGATGATATTACGGTTGCCATGATCCGTGAACGTTTTTCTCGGCCCGACTGCACAAATGGAGCCATTCTTGATGGCTTTCCACGTACTCCTACACAGGCGGACGCACTTGCTTTGATGTTGGAAAGCTTTGGCGGTTCTGTGAATCTTGTGCCGTATATTACGGCCCCGGATGAAGTGTTGATGGAGCGTTTGGTTGGACGATGGACTTGCCGGGCTGCCGGGCATATTTTCCATGAGAAGTTCAATCTACCTCAGAAAATGGGTGTGTGCGATTTTGACGGTTCAGAACTTTATCAACGTGACGATGATAAGCCTGAAACAGTGCTTCACCGTATCGACGTATATCAGGAACAGACAGCTCCGCTCATCGATTATTACAAAAGACATGGTGTATTGGTAGAAATAAACGGTTTTATGTCAATTGATCAAGTGAGCGCACAGTTGCTGTCAGCGTTGAAGAAATAGACCTATTATGGATTGGGCGCGTCAGATTAATTTAAAAACCCCGGCTGAAATTGCCATTATGCGTGAAGCTGGTCGCATTAATGCAACAGTCCATGCGACTGTTCGTGAACTTTTACAACCAGGTATTTCCACTGCCGACCTCGACGCGGCTGCCGAGGAAGTGTTGCGGAAATACGGTGCTGTATCGCCTTTCAAAGGCTATGGACATCCTCCATTTCCGAATTCCACCACGGTGAGCATTAATGAAGAACTCGTGCATGGTATTCCTAGCCCAAAGCGTAAGCTTAAAGAAGGTGACATTGTTTCGGTTGACTGCGGAACTTTTTTCGAAGGCTATGTGGCCGACTCGGCTTTTACCGCCGGGGTAGGGGTTATCTCTCCGAAAGCGAAAAAGCTGCTCGAAGTCACTGAACAGGCTTTGCAGGCTGGCATCTCCAAAATGCGAGTTGGAAATCGGACAGGTGATGTTTCAGCAGCAATACAGCAAGTCGTTGAACACCATGGCTTTCATGTTACACGCGAATACACCGGACATGGTGTTGGACGAAGTATGCACGAAGGTCCTCAAGTCTCAAATTGTGGGACGCCGGGTTTTGGAATATTTCTCCGTGCCGGAATGGTGATTGCGTTGGAACCGATGGTGCTGGTAGGAACGCACAAAACCAAAGTACTTGCAGATAAATGGACCGTGGTGTCTGCAGATGGGTCACTGACAGCCCATTTCGAACATAGTGTGGCTGTTACCGAAGGAGATCCCCTCATCCTGACTGTCCTGTGACCTGGATGTAAAACCTGCATAAAATGATAAGTTGATAGATTGGATGCAGTTTCAGTACTGGACGAAAACAAGACTGGCTAGTATAATCAAAAACTTCGGTTCACGGTACAAAGTGTCAATGAAGGAGAAAGGTACTTATGAGAGTATCACCATCTATTCGAAAACGTTGCGCAAAATGTAAGATTGTTAAGCGCAACCGCAGGCTTTTTGTTATCTGCGAAAACCCCAAACACAAACAGCGACAAGGGTAAAAGACCATGGCACGTATTGAAGGCATTGATCTCCCTCGCAATAAGCGCGTTGAAATTGGCCTGACCTATTTGTTCGGTGTCGGCCTGACTCGCTCAAAGGAAATTCTGGCAAGCACAAAAGTCTCTCCTGATACTCGTATCAAGGATTTGACCGAAGCTGAAGTTTCTGCATTGCGCGAATATATTTCGAAGCACTACAAGGTGGAGGGTGACCTGCGCCGTGAAGAGCAGTTGAATATTAAGCGCTTGATCGAAATTGGTTGCTACCGGGGTATGCGCCACCGTCGTAACTTGCCAGTTCACGGTCAGCGCACCCGCACGAATTCGCGCACTCGCAAAGGCCCCAAGAAGACTGTAGCCGGTCGTGGGCGACGTCGTGGCGGCAAGAAGTAATTCTGGGACAAGAGGTTTAATTTATGGCACAAAGTGTACGCCAGACACGCCGCACCGGCGGCGCCAAAAAGGCCAAACGCACGTTATCTTCAGGGCAAGTTCATATTTTTGCCTCGTTTAACAATACGATTGTTACTGTGACAGACACATCTGGCAATACAATTGCCTGGGGTAGTGCCGGCTCTGCGGGTTTCAAAGGTTCCCGTAAAAGCACTCCGTTTGCGGCCCGTCTCGCTGCTGAACAAGCTGTGAAAACGGCCCAACAAATGGGAATGCAAGAGGCTGAGTTGATTATCATTGGCCCCGGCCCGGGACGTGAGTCGGCAATTCGCGCTGTCCAGTCACTGGGCGTTAAAGTTCGGTCTATTTCGGACAAGACACCGGTTCCCCATAATGGTTGTCGGCCTCCAAAGAAGCGCCGCGTGTAATTCGGTTGAAGAGAGGTAATACAAATGGCGAAGTATCTTGGTCCGGTATGCAGACTATGCCGGCGTGAAGGTGAAAAACTTTTCCTGAAGGGTGAGCGCTGCTTCACCCCGAAGTGTGCATTTGAGCGTCGCAGTTTTGCCCCTGGTCAACACGGGAAATCTGGCAGTCGCTCTCGTAGCGCTACTGGTCGCGAGTCGGATTTTGCGCGACAGTTGCGCGCCAAGCAAAAAGCGCGCCGTGTTTATGGCACTCTGGAACGGCAGTTTCATGGTTATTATGGAATTGCCCAGAAGCGCCGCGGCCTGACAGGTTTCAATCTCTTGCAGATCCTCGAATCCCGTCTTGACAATGTTGTCTTCCGTTTGGGTTTTGCCACCAGCCGTGCGCAGGCACGCTTGTTGGTGACCCATGGACATTTTACTGTCAATGGCCGCCGCACTGATATCCCATCCATGCAGGTTAACGCTGGAGATACGGTGCAGGTACGTGAAGGTTCCCGCG
Organism: Anaerolineales bacterium; assembly: GCA_049792555.1. Lineage (GTDB taxonomy): Bacteria > Chloroflexota > Anaerolineae > Anaerolineales > Villigracilaceae > UBA5195. The sequence continues at coordinate 13,810 of JBARBA010000528.1, read as the reverse complement.
AAGCGACCTACTTCAAAGAATTGATAGACCTGGCTGAGAAGCGCAATTTCCCTTCCTGGTTGACTCGTGATTTGAAGTCCCTGACTGGCACGGTACAACGACTGCCGGAACGCGCTGAAATTGACGGTAATTTGAACGAGCAACTGATCGTCGAGTTCTACTCACGATAATGTTGTCTGTCCTTTGATAATCCTGCCGTCTTTTTTCTCAAAAAGGGAGAGGTGAACCGTGACCGGCTTAATAAACATGGTCATGCCGAAAATCGAGCGTGAAGCTGAAGCTCGAAACTACGGAAAGTTTGTTATTAGTCCGCTGGAACGCGGTTATGGTGTTACTGTTGGTAATGCCCTGCGCCGTGTTTTGCTCTCCTCTTTGGAGGGTGTGGCGGTCAGTTCGATCCGCATTTCAGATGTCTTGCATGAATTTAGCGACATCCCTGGTGTTCGCGAAGATGTTATTCAGGTGATGTTGCAGATTAAGCAATTGCGCATGAAGTTGGTTGGCGTCGATACGACCCGTATGCACCTTGAAGTGCGCGGGGAGGGCTTGGTTACTGCGGCAGACATCGTCGCTCCGCCTGAAGTGGAGATCATTAACCCTGATCTTTATCTTTTTACGGTCGATAATGCCAAAACCCGTCTGGATATTGAACTGACTGTCGAGCGTGGCCGGGGTTATTCTCCGGCAAATGATCGCGCAGGGCACTTGCCAATTGGCGAACTGCCGGTGGATGCAATCTACAGCCCGGTAAAACGTGTGAACTGGGAAGTGACGAATGCTCGCGTGGGCCAAAGCACCAACTACGATAAGTTGACGCTGGAAGTCTGGTCGGACGGAACCGTCTCTCCTGAAAAGGCGTTGAGCACCGCGGCAAAAACGATGATTGAGCACCTGCGCTATATTGCAGGTGTAAGCGAAGAAACCCTGGCAATTGCCATGGAAAAAGAAGTTTCCGGTTCGCGCTTGAGCAGCGAAGTGGCTGAGACTCCCGTCGAAGCCCTGGATTTATCGGTCAGGGTATTCAACTCGTTGAAGCGCACAGGCATCACTACTGTAGGTGATGTGCTTGACCTGCTCGAAAAGGGCGATCAGGCAGTGATGTCCATCCGCAACTTTGGCGAGAAGAGTCTTGACGAATTACGCCAGAAGATGCGCGAAAAGGGCTTTTTGAAAGATCAACCGACAATTGCGGAGTAATTTGAAATGCGACATCAAGTAGCTGGTTACAAACTTGGGCGCAGCAAGGGCGCACGCATTGCCCTGCGGCGCAATCTAATCAAGCAATTTTTCACGCATGAGCGTATCACCACCACCCGCGCCAAAGCCGAAGCGATACGTGGCGATGCCGAGCGGATGATTACTGTTGCCCGTCGTTCTGCAGATGCAGAAGATATTGGCAAGGTGAATGCGCGCCGTCTCGTTGCAGCCCGGTTGGGTGGCGGCGGCAATGAAGTTGTCAAGAAACTTTTTGACGACATTGCTCCGCGCTTTGCCAGCCGCAACGGTGGGTACACTCGTATATTGAAACTTGGCCCCCGACTTGGCGACGCTGCGGATATGGTGCTACTCGAGCTTGTGGAAGAATAGTTCAGAGAGAAGAGATTAGGGAAAACCTACTCTCTCATCTCTATCATGGCGCGCTACCAGATTGTCCTTGCTTACGACGGCACCCGTTTTTTCGGGAGCCAGCGGCAGGCTAAACCGGAAGCGTCCACCATTGGCGCAGGCAGTCGAGCAGCGAAATCCCGAACAGTGCAGGGCGAACTCGAACGCGCGCTGACCAGGCTGGGATGGCAGGGAAAATCCGTCCTTTTGGCGGGACGCACCGATAGCGGCGTCCATGCTTCTGGGCAGGTAGCTAGCTTTGACCATGAGTGGAACCATCCGCTCGAAGAACTGGTCTCAGCGTTGAACGCGAACCTGCCAACGGACGTAGCCGTCAGTGCGGCAAAAATCGTCCCTGACGAGTTCCATCCGCGCTTTGACGCCACATCCCGCCGTTACTGCTACCGGCTCTTTTGCCAGAAACGGCGCGATCCTTTACGGGAGCGCTATGCATGGCGAGTATGGCCTGCGCTTGACGAGGATGCCCTGCATAACGCCGCGAGGCTTTTTCTTGGCATGCACGATTTTGCGGCTTTTGGCAGCCCGCCCCGACCTGAAAGCAGTACCGTGCGCACTGTCATGAAGTCTGAATGGCAGTTGCAGGGCGATGGATGGACTTTCGAAGTACAGGCGGATGGGTTTTTATACCGCATGGTACGGAAGTTGGTCCACGTTCAGGTGGCTGTCGGGCAGGGAAGGCTCTCGGCGCAGGTGATTGCCGATGCGCTGGAAGGCAGGCCACGGGGAGTCCCGGGTGGCCTTGCCCCGGCAAACGGGTTAACGCTTGTTGAAGTAACATATCCTGTAGCGATAAATTGAATTTGCCGCTACAAAATGATCTGGTTTTATACGAACAATCAGTTTTTTAATGTGGAGATACGACCGTGTATAAATCGTACTATCCGAAGGCCGATGAAATTCAGAACGACTGGATCCTCGTGGATGCCGCAGGGGAAACCCTGGGCCGCCTGACAACCAGGATTACTGCGCTCTTGCTCGGTAAGCATAAGCCGACTTTTACGCCAGGTGTGCCAATGGGCGACAATGTGGTGGTGATTAATGCATCGCATATTGTTGTCACCAGCACAAAACTGGTCGACAAGACTTACTACAAACATTCCGGTTATCCGGGCGGCTTGAAGTCTGTTACGTTGAGCGATCAGTTGAAGGGTCATCCCGACCGGGTGATCCAGGCAGCTGTGTGGGGTATGCTTCCCCACAACAAGATGGGACGCCACGTCCTCAAGCGTTTGAAGGTCTATGGCGGCGCCGAGCACCCGCACGGCGCTCAGGTTGAGAAATAAAGGAGCAAGGCAATTATGGCTGTTCAATATTTTGAAGGTATTGGTCGCCGCAAGGAAAGCAGCGCGCGTGTGCGTGTGATGAGCGGTGAAGGTAAGTTCATTGTTAATAACAAAGAAGCTGCGGACTTTTTCACTCGCGCCGGTGATATTGAAAACATTCTCAGGCCGTTTACGACGATTGGGCAGGAACGCAGCACGTATGACATTACCGTTCTGGTCAACGGCGGCGGCGTTACCGGACAGACCTCCGCTGTTACGTTGGGCCTGACGCGCGCACTGGTCAAGCTCAACAGCGAATGGAACTCTGCCATGCGCAAGGCTGGCCTGCTGACCCGCGATGCGCGTATCAAAGAGCGCAAGAAGCCAGGCCTCAAGCGCGCTCGCAAGGCTCCTACGTATACCAAGCGTTAATTTTTTACAATCTGAAACTTACTTTGTAGTGCGTAAAACGTATCTGCGTGGAAACCCGCTTTACGTTTTACGCATTACGCTTTAATATTAACCAGTAAGGTGACAGTCACTTGGTTCTCTTCGGCTAGATTTTGATGATGCCCAAGTGACTGTCACCTTAATCCCGATTAGGAGTTCCCATGTCTGCTATTGCGTTGAGTGATCTGATGGCGGTGGCTTCATTGCTCGAACTGGATGCGGTCTCGCGCTTGATGCTGGTGGATGGGGCGGAATTGGCGAAGGGACATGTGCCGCCCTTCCCGGCGGATTCACCGGCGTTGGTGACCGGTGTCCATAACGGCGAGGTCGCTGCGGGGGTGAAGGCGGTTTTGTCGAGTGTGTATCCGCTGTCGCATGGGTTGAAATGCGTTGATGCTGGCGGAAAAGTCGAAGATGTTTTGCTGGGCGACCTGGCAGAACGGTTTTCCCCGATTGTTTATGTGGCCCCATTGGGCGTGGGGACATCCTTTGAAGCGTTCCATGAGATTGTGGCGCATTTGCGCGCGCCGGACGGCTGCCCGTGGGACCGAGAGCAGACTCACCTGTCTTTGCGTAAACACCTGCTGGAGGAGAGTTACGAAACGTTGGCGGCAATGGACGAAGAAGATCCGTCCAGGATGCGCGAGGAGTTTGGCGATTTGCTTTTGCAGATTGTTTTGAATGCGCAGGTTGGGGGCGAGAGCGGCGAATTTACGATGACTGACGTATTGCAGGGAATTTATAAAAAGATTGTGCGCCGCCATCCGCACGTTTTTGGGGACTGGAAGGTGGACGGGGTGGGGCAGGTGCTCTCGAATTGGGAAAAACTCAAAGCTGCGGAACGCAAGTCAGACGGGGAGCATAAAAAGGGGATTTTGGATGGGCTACCGGTGGCGCTGCCAGCTTTGAACCAAGCTCAGGAATTTCAGGAGCGCGCCGCGCGGGTGGGGTTTGATTGGCCCGAGGTGGAGAATGTGCTCGATAAGGTGCGGGAAGAAATCGAAGAGGTGAAGGCGGCTTCCGGTCCTCAGCATCTCGCAGAAGAATTGGGTGATTTGTTTTTTGTATTGGTCAATTTGTCACGCTGGAAAAACGTCAACGCCGAAGATGCGTTACGCGGAGCCAATCTGAAGTTCAAGCGACGGTTTAAGCATATTGAAGAGCGGGTGCGCGAAATGGGAAAAACCATGCAAGAAATGAGTCTCGAAGAGATGGATGGATTTTGGGATGAGGCGAAGGGGATGGAGAAGGATAGAGAATAGTTATTTTTTCCAGACAACAACTCGATTGCGCCCGGCGGCTTTGGCGGTGTAGAGAGCCTGGTCGGCTTTCATAATGAGTTCTTCTGGGTCTGTGCTGTGAGCGGGGAAGGTGGCGACGCCAATCGAAATGGCCGCTTTTAAATATTGTTGGCCGAACTTGTTTTCGGATTGATCAAACGCCTGACGTAATTCCTCGGCGCGATGCGCCGCAATTTCAAGGGAAGTGTTTGATAAAACCAATAGAAACTCTTCGCCGCCGTAGCGACAGGCAATGTCCATGCTGTGGGTGTGGCGGCGCAGTAATCCGGCCAGGGATTGCAGCAGGGCGTCTCCGGCGTGATGACCATACGAATCGTTGAACTGTTTGAACAAGTCGATGTCGATCATCAGGATGCTCAACGGCGTGTTGCGCTCTTCAGCCTGTTGGATGCGTTGCTTAAGCGCAATACCCAGGAATCGGCGGTTGTGTAACCCGGTAAGCGGATCTCGGCTGGCCTGTTCGCGCAGCTCGTGCTGGAGGGCTTTTACTTTGTCGAGTTGTATTTGTAAATCCTGATTGGCCTGGAAGAGAGATTCTTGCGCATGGCGTCGCTGGTTGATTTCGGCCTGCGCCTGTTCAAAGAGGCGGCTATTTTCAATGGCGACACCCGCTACGTTGGCAATCGTTTCGAGCAGGCGGATATGTTCCTGGGTGTATGCGTTTGGTTCATAGCTCTGCATTGAGATGACCCCCACCACCCGTTCGCCGACGATCATGGGCGCGCCCACGTAAGAACGGGGCGGTTTGCCTCCGGCGTGGAGATAATGGTGTTTTCTGCGTATCTCTTTCTTGCGCGTATCAGGAAGGTGGATCGTTTTGCGGCTCAGAATGACTTCACCGCTCAAGCCAGGTGAGACGTATATATTGCGGGCAGGAATTTCCTGTTCCGCTTCGTTTTCGTAGTAAAGTGGATGGCGGACGATGTGGGTGGATTCGTCGTAGACTGCCACGTAGAAAGCATCCATGGGTAAGATTTGACGGCAACTTTCAAACAGTTGACGCAAGACTTGATCGAATTCCAGGTTTGCAGTCAATGTCACCCCCACGTTATAGAGCGTGGACATTTGGTCTGCGCGGCGGCGGGCTTCGGCGTACAGGCGGGCATTTTGGACGGCAATTCCCAGGTTGGCAGCAATCGTTTGAAGCAGGCGCACGTCATCCTGGTTGAAAGCGTGTTCTTTGTCATAATCTTGAACGCCAACCACCCCGATGCATTCATCTCCAATGATGACAGGGGCCGCGAGCCAGGTTTTTGGATAGCCAAACTGTTCAACAAAACGCAGCACGGCTCCCAGTTTTTGGCTTGTTTCTGGAAAGTTTTCAGCGATGAGCAGAGGCTGGCATGTTTGCAGGATGACGGAGGTTAAGCTATGCCCCATTTTTGTCGGCGTGGCCTGAATGTGTTCGTGGTTGATCGTCCAGTAGGGCATGGCAATCAACCTGGACTGAGGGTTATACAAGGCGACGAATACGGAATGGACGTTGAAAATTTCCTCGAGCTTTTTCCCAACCAGTGGAATCAGACCATCCATGTCCAATTGCGACGAGATGCTGACGCTGATGGCGTTGATGACTTCAAGGTCTTTGAGACGTTTCTTGAGTTCGATATCAATCTTCCTGCGTTTGGTAAACTCGTGCAGGATAATAACGCGGCCGATGGCCTGTTTGTGTTGACCTTCAATTTGATTAATAATGACTTCAAAATGATATTTCTGCCCCTGCCGCTCCAGTTCGAATTCGTCCAGTAATGGGCCTTTGTCGAAACGGTGTTGCAGTTTTTTCCATTGCGGGATTGATTTTTCGATGGGTTGGCCGATTTCGCGCCGAGAGATGGCAAAAGTGTTTTCTGCCACCAGGTTAAAGTCCACGATGCAGTCGTCCATGTCCAGCAGGATCATGGCATCGCTGATATCGTCCACGGCCAGGCTGCGCGCCGTCGGGCCAATGGTTAGCCATTGATAACGGAACAAGGCCCAGGCGCTTAGCAGCCCTGTCAGCAGGAGGGTGTTCGGGGTAAGGTTGTAACCCTCGGGTCCGATTTTTATAACCCCAAAGAGCAGATTGGCTATCATTGGAATGACCAATGCCAGGGCCAGGTAGAGAGTCTGGCGGAAATAAATCCCCCGGCTGTTTCGAAGCGTGTATAGAAGAATCCCCAGCGTGCCAATCCCCAACAGGTAGCTGTAGATCGAAACCACCCAGACCCATGCGCCGGAACCGGATTGAAGGATCGGCGAACCGGGGATGATTCGAAAGTCGTAGTGCATGAGCGGCAGGAGCGCGTCATTCCAAATAATCGCCAAAGTGACCAGCGGAATGAGCAATAGCAGCCATTGACGTTGTCTTTTGAGCCAGCCGGTAAGGTGTGCATGTTCAATTGTGGTAGCCAACATGGCCACCGATAGAAAAGGCTGTAAAGAGATACGCACTTTTAGCAGGAGAATTTTCGCCGCCAGGCTTGCATCCATGATTCCCAGTGCGTAGGTACAAGCCCAAGCGGCCCCCAGGAACATGATGGCGGTGAATGGCCCCGCTGCCGGAACGGCGCGGAAACGCAGGCTATACCCGCCAATGATGAGCAGGATCGCCGCTGTGATGAGCAAAGGGGTAACGAGCCACGGATAGTCCATCGCATCTTTCGTATATTCTTATTATAAGCACCGGCGGTTCAATCTGAGCACGGCTATCAATGCTGAAAGGCCGCTGGTTTGACGGTACACATTCAATCGGGTACACTCACGACTATGGCAAGTGATTTTAACCTTTCAGATCAAACGGTCAACTTTATTCAGCAGGGTGAAGGCGCGCCTGTCGTTTTGATTCACGGCGTCGCAGCGTCCATCGTTGACTGGATTGATTTATCCCCTGATTTGGTCAGCGCAGGCTATGCGGTTTATGCGCTTGATTTGCTTGGGCACGGCAAGAGCATGAAACCAAAAGACTTAAAAGAATATACCGTTGACAGGGTTTTTGAACATTTCGATGCGTGGCTTCGATCTTTAAGTCTGGATTCTCCGTTGATTTTGGTGGGGCATTCGCTGGGGGGATATCTGGCGTTGGAATATGCTTTGCGTTTCCCAGGGAAGGTGCGCGCGTTGGCATTGGTGGATCCGTTTTACTGCCTGGACCAACTCTCCCCGTTGCTGCGCCTCCATTATAAGCGGCCTTTGATCAACCTGGGGCTGATCTCTTACGCCCCCGAAGGGCTGATCCGGTTTTCGATTGAGTTGGCCGGTCTGTTCATCCGTAACGGATACATTGCCCCGCAAACCAAGTCCGCGCGCGCCCAGACGGCGCAGGACTACAAACGCGCTTCTCCCGGCATCTATCACATTTTATCCACCACCCGTGACCTGACGCCCGACCTGCCGAAAGTGACGGCGCCCACGCTCGTTGTATGGGGCGCGCATGACCAATCGCTTGCGCCCTGCTCTTTCGAAAAGCTGGCGGCGGTCCTGCCCAATGCGCAGACGGCGGTGATCGATGCGGGGCACGTGCCGCACCAATCGCACCCGGCTGAACTGAACCGGCATGTGTTGGCGTTTTTGGAGTCAGTAATCAGTGTTCAGTGACCAGTGTTCAGTGACCAGTAATCAGGGACCAGTAATCAGTGATTATCGGATCGACCAGGAGAATGATGATGACAACCCTTATGCTGCTCTATACTGCTGCTGGAATTCTATTGATCGCGTTTTCCATCCCCTTGTATCTTGGGAAGATCAAACCCAACGGCTTGTACGGATTCCGCGTGCGGAAGACGATCGAGAAGCCCGAAATCTGGTACCCGGTCAACAAATACGGCTCGCACTGGTTGATGCTGACCGGCTTGGTGGTGGTGGTCTGCGCGATTGGTTTTACCTTCATCCCCGGCTTGAGCATCGACGGGTATTCAAATATCTGCACGCTCGTTTTCGTGGTGGTGTTGACCGTTGGGTTGGTGTTCACGTTCAGGTATATGAATTCGCTGTGACGAAGTCTTAATTTCCCGGTATTGGTTCCAACCCGATCAACTGCGAAACCGTCACCAGCGTGTATCCCTGGCTGCGCAAGTATTCGATGATGCCGGGCAGGGCCTCGGCGGTGTGCCAGCCGCGGCCGTTGGCGTGCATGATGATGATCGAGCCGTTTTGGACACGTTGGCGGACGACCCAATTCAGCCTGGCGGCATCGATGGTGGGGTCGGGATCGCCGGTTTCCACGTCCCATTGGATGGTGTAGAGTCCGTTCCAGGCCAGGACGCTTAAGGTCAGGTCATTGTACAGCCCTGAAGGCAGGCGGAACAGGTGGGCCGTGCGCCCGGTCATTTTGTAGAGCAGGTTTTGCGTTTTGACGATTTCCCGGTTGATCTGGGCCTCGTTTAAATCGGGCAAATCGGGGTGATCCCACGAGTGGTTGCCCATTTCAAACTTTGGGTTTTGGGCCAGCAAGAGAGTTTCAGCCGGGTGGGTGCGCATCCAGTCGCCGCCCATGAAAAAGGTGGCGGGGGCATCGTAGCGCAGCAGCACATCGTAAATGCCGTGGTCGAACCAGGCCGGGTATTCCGGTTTTTGGCACAGGTCGAAGGTCAGGGCCACGTAGGGTTTTGAGCGGTCGCCGTGGTAGATGAACTGGACTTGGGGGAGACGCGGCAGGGTCGGCGCAATATCACCGTGCGGCCCTTCGATGACACTCACCTGTACCTGCGGTACTGGCGCAGGCAGGGCAGGCGTCGCCGTCGGTGTGGCGGAGGGAGGCAGGGTCGGCGAAGGGGTTGCGGTCAAAGCGGCGGTGAGGGTTAGGGTGGTGGTGGCTGCGGGGGTTTCTGTTCCTGTCGGCGTGGGTGTGGGGACGGGGGCGCAGGCGCTTGCCAGCAGGAGCAGGATGCTACAGATTGCAGACCGGACGGCTATTTTTTTCATGGTTCCTCTGTCTTGATTTTACCCGACTGCCGGGCGGGGGGCGTTGGGCAATCGGTGGGAATCCGCCCATTTAGCGGCATCCAGCTTCCGGGTAGAATTGTTCCTCTAAAGGACGGAACCATGTCAAAGAAACGTATCCTCTTATTAAGCGGGCTGGCGCTCTTCGCGTTCGCCATTTTCGTGGGCCTGACGGTTTATTATTGGGGGCGGCCTGCGCCGGTGGAGATGCGCGAGGAGATTTACCCGTGCGTGGTGTATTACCGCCGGGTGCATGTCCTGCCGCGCATGATGATTGCGCATATTGTGACGGTGGATTTGACCTGCAAGAGTATCGACGTTTTTGTGACGCCGCCCGAGAAGAAGGACAAGCAGATGCCGCTGCGGGCGCAGACGACTTCGCAGTTTTTGAAGAAGTATGCTTTGCAGGTGGCGATCAACGGCGATGGCTTTACGCCCTGGTGGTCGCGCAGCCCCCTGGATTATTATCCGCACGTCGGCGACCCGATTACGCCCAATGGTTTTGCGGCTTCGCAGCGGCGTGAGTACGGCGAAATCGTTGGCCCGACGTTGTATTTTACCGACCGCGACGAGGCTTCGTTTGGCGCGCCGGTGCGCAAGGTGTATAACGCGATTTCGGGGATGAGTTGGTTGGTGCGGAACAAGCAGGTGGTGGAGGATTTGAACGATACGCGCGAAGCGCCGCGCACGGCGGTGGGCACGGACGGCCCCGGCACGCGCCTGATTATGATTGTGGTGGACGGGCGCCAGCCGTTTTATAGCGACGGCGCGACGATTGCGGAACTGGCTGAGTTGATGCTGTATTACGGCGGCGATAACGCCATTATGCTCGACGGCGGGGGTTCTTCGACGTTGGTGATCGATTGGCCGGGGAAGGGGCCGCAGGTGATGAATTCGCCGATCGATAGTTACATCCCCGGACGCGAGCGCCCGGTGGGCAATCATTTGGGGATTTTTGCAAAGGGGGAATGAAAGGCTGTTTATCCGCAGATTACACAGATTTTCGCAGATGGCTAAAAAAAATCTGCGAAAATCTGTGGCATCTGTGGATAAGGTTTTGTCTATTTACACTTGATCTTGGACGGGTCGGGGTCGTGCCCGGCGTCCCAGACTTTTTGGAAATCTTGCAGGTAGAGTTTGGCGATGTCGGCGTTGTCGATGATGAGCACGTTTTCGTTGTTTTGCTGGTCGGCGTTGTCGGTGAAGTTGAGCGAGCCGGTGACGACGATGTGTTCGTCGATGACAATCACCTTGTGGTGCATGAAGGCCGGGTTGCCATCCTGCCGGACGGGGGCTTTGGCGCAGTAGAGCGGGATCATCTCGCTGTATTCTGTGTCGCTGCCGGTGGACTCGAAGACGCCGCTTACGTCCACGCCGTTCTTTTTGCGCTCGATCATAGCCTTGCCCAGGTCATCCTGGGTGAAGGTGAAAGCCAGGAAGCGGATGCTGGATTTGGCTTTCTGGATGTAGGGGATGATGTGGCTGATGGCTTTGTCTTCGGGCGAGAACAGGATTTGAATGGGGGTGCCGTCGATCGTCAGCGACTGCTGGTCGACCGTGGACGGCGACTTGGCATTAAATTGGCCGCCCCACATATCTGCCCATTCGCGCTCGTACATGGCGGTCAGTTCGGGCGAGTAGATGACGATGACGTTGTTGTTCTGCTCGAACATGGCGCTGACCGTCACGTTGGTCGAGCCGGTCCAGGTGATTTGCCCGTCGAACAGCCAGAATTTGTCGTGCATCAGCGGAGCGCGTTTGTCGTCGATCACCTGGATGCCGGCAGCCTTGAGCGCCTTGAACTGTCCGCGACCGGGCTTGGTGTCGGCCTGGATGCCGTTTACGTCATCGGTAATCCAGCGCACGTCCACGCCGCGCTGCTTGGCGCGGATCAGGGCGTTGGTTACGTCGCTCAAATCGGTCTCGAACGAGGCGATGTGGATGGTTTTCTTGGCATCATCGATATGCTTGATTAACTGTTCGGGAATGGAACCCTGGTAGTTTTGCGCGGGGATTTTGGCGTTGAACGTCAGTTCGTCGCTTGTTTTCAGGCGCAGTGGGGTGACGAAATAAACGTCCCACCACGTGCTGGTGGGTGGGGAAAAGGGCGCATTGTCAACGGGTGTGGAGGTGGTTTTTGCGCCGGGTTGCGGTGTATTTACATCGGCGGTGGACGTGATGGAAGGGGCGGGGGCGGCGCTTGTCGGGGTTTTCGTAAACAATCCCAGCGGGTCTGAACCGGATATGACGTAATAGCCGCCGAGCAGTAGGACGGCGACCAGCACGATGGCTGTGCCAATCCCGCTTGCGCCGGTTTTCGGGGTGCTCGATTTTTTGGGCATTTTTTCTCCTTATTTTGTATGGATGAAACCCACTGCAAAAAGGTTTTTTTGCGGCGCGCGCGTTTAGCGTCCCAAGAGCCAGTCAAAGAAACCGCGTTTTTTCTGCTTCCCGGCGTTTTGTGCGGCCGGGGGCTGGACGGGAGCGGAGTCTTTGGCGTTATTTTCGATGAATGCGCGCACATTGGCGATCATTTGCGCGGGGTTGCCCGGCGCGAGGGGTAAATTGGCCCATTTGCCGGCTTCAATGGCGGCTGCCGGGCCGTAAACGAGTGGGACTTGCTCGCCGATTTCCTGGAGCAGCCCGGTTCGTTGGGCCGGGTCCGCGTTTTCGGCGCACAGGCTGACGACGTCGCCCAAAATCTGGTACAGGGCGCGCATGCGCGGGTAGACGGCTTCCTGGGCTTCATCGTCGTCTTCCACGTTCGTGGTCGTGGCGGTGATTTCTTTGGCGCGCGCCGTGCCCCAGTCCAGCAGGGCCGAGGCGGCTTCGTCGTTCAGCCCCTGGCGCAGCGCTTCGTTTTCGAGGATGCTTTCGGCTGCCATTTTGATGCGTTTGTCCATGTCCATAAGGCGCCTCCTTGTTTGTTTGGATGGGTTAAGTATACCTGTTTTTGCGCCCCAGGTGACTGTTACTCGGTTTTAAGAGCGACAGTCACCTTTCTCAATTACAATGGAGCCATGAAAACACGCTTGAAAGCTGATCTTCTTCTTCTGCTGGCTGCTGTGATCTGGGGGACGGCCTTTGCGGCCCAGCGCGTGGCTGCCCAGGTGGGCAGCGTTTTTATGTTTAATGGGCTGCGCTTCCTGATCGGGATCCTGGTGCTGCTGCCCTTTGCCGGACTGCGCTGGAACTTTTCGCGCCGCGATTGGGCCACCGTGCTGGCGGCCGGGATGCTGCTGACGGCGGGTTCGGCCTTGCAGCAGATGGGGCTGCAATTCACCACGGCCGGCAACGCCGGGTTCATCACCAGCGTGTACGTGGTGCTCGTGCCGTTGGGATTGTTCCTCGGCTGGCGCGAACATCCGCACGGACTGGCCTGGGTGGCGGCGCTGATGGCCCTGACCGGGGCCTTCCTGCTCAGCACCGGCGGCGAATTTGCCCTGCGCCCCGGCGACGCGCTGGAGTTGGCGGGGACGTTGTTCTGGACGCTGCACGTCATCGTTGTGGGGAAATTCGCCCCCCGGCTGGATCCGATCCGCTTTGCGGCGGGGCAACTGCTCGTCGCCAGCGGATTAAACCTGGCGGCGGGGCTGGTCTTCGAGCGCTCGATTTCCATCCTGCAGCCGGCCGTCTTTGGCGGGCTGATCTACGTGGGCGTCTTCTCGGTGGGCGTGGCCTATACCTTGCAGGTCATCGGCCAGCGTCAGACCCCGCCCAGCGACGCGGCCCTGATCCTGAGCCTGGAGGGCGTCACCGCCGCGCTTTTCGGCGGCTGGTGGCTGCATGAAACCTTGCTGCCCGTCCAACTGGTCGGTTGCGCGCTGATTTTCGCGGCTGTTTTCCTGGCGCAGGCCAAGGAGTTTCGCAAGAAGTGATTAAAGAAGTGACAGTCACCTTTACGGAGTGGGGTAAGGTGACTGTCACTTCTTGCAGATGGGGCTATATTCTGTTTGAGCGGATTTCTGCCGGTTATCAAATCGGCAACGCGCGGATGCGCACTTTACGTTCAGTCACGCTGCATATCGAGCCTGTGCGCAAAGCCTCGGATTGCTGTTTCATAAGGTTGAACAAGTGCAGGCTGACATTTGCGCCGCGCATATCTTTGAGACGGAAAATGATGACGCTCGGCAGGATTCCTCCACTGGCCGCCAGTAATTCACCGAAGTCCAGATCGTGAGTGAGCAGGATGCGCTCTTCTTCCCGCGCTTTGCGGAGAATGTCCGGGTCGGGCATTTTTCCCAACCCCTGTTC
>JBARBA010000527.1:0-4333 GCA_049792555.1 Anaerolineales bacterium | reverse complement strand
CCAATACACCCATCGTTACAACTGACTGGCCAACTCAAATTGTTAAGGTGCCGTTTACCATTGACAACTCAGTATAATCATTGCGAGGGCCTCAGCCCGAAGCAATCCCGTCTAACCTCCAAGCAATTGTTTGAATGAACACACGAGATTGCTTCACTCGCTGGGAAACGCTCGTTCGCAATGACATGGCTGAGTAGTAACGAAAACATGCTGAAAAAGTATAGCATAAATTTCGTCACAGGTCAGCGCGGCGCCCTGCTCACGGGCAGCCCGCTGGAGTTAATAACAACAAACGTTTGTATCATCTCATTATTCCGGGGGAATTGTTGTTGACAGGTGGTTTCGATACGGCGGCGGAACAGCATCGCCGCCTACTCAACCACCGATTATTGAGATGATACAAACGTTTGCTATAATGGACGAAGCCCCACGCAGCGACCATACAACCACTTGTTTTCTCAAAATAAAGGATTTTCCACATGGACTTGTCCGACCCCCGATCCCAAGAATACACCTCCCAGGAATTCAAAAAAGTAACGCTGAAAAACGGGCAGGTCAGCTTCAAAGAGTTTGGCGCATGTACGTTCATCAAATGCGCCTTCAACGAAACCGTTTTCCAGGATTGCAGGTTCCATGACTGCATCTTCAAAGGCTGCGACTTGAGCCTGGTGCATCTCAAGGGTTGTTCGTTCACCAATACGCGCTTCGAAGATTCGCAGGTGATCGGCGTCAATTGGACGGAAACAACCTGGGCTGCCAGCCGGGTGGCGTTTACGCCGGTCAATTTTTTCGGCTGCGTGATCAATTACTCCACGTTTATCGGGTTGAATCTTAAGAAAGTCGTCATCAGCAAGTGCATCGCCAGGGACGTGAATTTCGAGGATGCCAACCTGACCCAGGCCGATTGCACCTTTACCGATTTCACCAACAGCCGCTTTATGCGCACCAACCTGACCGGGACCGATTTTACCGGCGCGAAGAACTACATGATTGCGGCCAGTCTGAACACTTTGTAGAAGACCAAATTTTCGCTGCCCGAAGCCATGTCTTTGCTCTACAACCTGGATATTTGCCTGACCGAGTATCAAGAGGAAACGGTTTTGTGATTGCCTTGAGCAGTGCAGTCGAAGCGCAAAGCGGACAGAACTTTTGTTTAACCTGACGCTGTCAAGGTACAATCGTTCTGGCTCAAAGAGCTTTCGTCGCCGACTTTCTTGCTTGCTCTTGGCCTTATCCCAGTGCGCAGAAATGAGTATAAACAAATGAAAATATTTGCCGATCTTGAGAAAAAGAGCCATCTCTTCTGGATCATCACGGGGCTCATTTCCGTCGCCGGAGTAGGGGTTTTCGACACCTGGACGGGAAGTGAGATTTCCTTCTCCTTGTTTTACCTGATCCCCATTCTATTCGTAACGTGGTTTGCAGGGAGAAAACCCGGACTTGTTATCAGCCTTGCCGGCGCAGTTGCCTGGTTTGCCGCTGATGCCCTTGCCGGACACACTTACTCACAGCCGGGCATTCGTTATTGGAATGCTGCCGTGCGTTTGGGTTTCTTTGTGATCGTCACCTTCCTCTTACCGGCGCTGAAAGAACTGGAACGTGAAAAGGAGATGGCGCGCACTGATTATTTGACGGGCGCTGCCAACCGGCGCTTCTTCTTCGAATTGGTCCAAAGGGAACTCAACCGTTCCCAGCGCTACCACTTCCCTTTTGCCATTGTCTATATCGACCTCGATAATTTAAAAACGATAAACGATCAATTGGGTCATCGGGATGGGGATGAAGTTCTATGCGCTGTCACCAGGCAAGCCAGGAAGCATTTGCGGAAAATGGATACGATTGCCAGGGTGGGCGGGGACGAATTTATGTTACTTTTGCCCGAAGTCGACCAAGTCGCATTGCAGATCGTCGTCTCCAGGATTCAACTTGCCCTTTTGGGCGAAATGCAGCGCAACAACTGGCCTGTGACGTTTTCCATCGGGGCATTGACCTGCTACCAGGCGCAAATTGGCACAGATGAATTAATCAAAAAGGCCGATAAACTGATGTACTCCGTAAAGAACAACGGCAAAAACGCGATTGCCTATTCGGCTTATACAGGCTGACCGGTCATAAAAATGAAAAGATATGAATATGAAACATAAACTGACAAACTGGTTGGAAAGGCTGACAAGTTCGCAAACGCTGATCTTGGGCGGCTCGGCAATCGTTGTCGGGTTGGCGACGGGGGCGGGGGTCTGGCTGTTTAAAGGGTTGATCGACCTCGCGCGCGGGGCGGCTTTCGGCGCGGTCAATGGCTGGATGGTGGCGTTGATCCCAATGATCGGCGGTCTGCTCGTCGGGCTGGCAACGCAGCGCCTGATCGGCGACGAGAAGCTGCACGGCACGGCGGGCATTATGCAGTCGGTGGCGCTGGCGGGCGGACGGCTGCGCTACCAGAAAGCGCCCGCCAAAACGGCAGTGGCGATCCTGTCCATCGGCGCGGGCGCATCCGTCGGGCCGGAAGACCCGTCGGTGCAGATCGGCGCGAACCTGGGTTCGATGCTGGGGCAGGTCTTCCACATGTCAGATGAACGCATCCGCGCGCTGGTGGCGGCGGGCGCGGCCAGCGCCATCGCGGCGGCCTTCAATGCGCCGATTGCCGGGGTGTTCTTTGCGCTCGAAATTGTGATGGGCGAGATCGGCAGCAGCACGTTGAGTATGGTGCTGGTGGCGGCAGTGACGTCGTCGGTGTTTACGCAAGCGGTTTCGGGCAGTTCGCCCGCTTTCAAGATCCCGGTATATGCCTTCAACTCGGCCTGGGAATTGCCGCTTTATTTGCTGCTCGGCTTGCTGGCAGGGCCGGTCTCGGCGCTGTACGTGCGCCTGCTCTATAAAACCCAGGATGTTTTCAACGGCTGGAATGCGCCGCGCCCGCTCAAGACGGCCGGCGCCGGGCTGGCGGTGGGCGTGGTGGGCATCTTCCTGCCGCAGGTCTTCGGCGTGGGCTACGACACCATCGGCGAAGTGTTGAATAAAAACAGCTTCGGCATCGGACTGTTGCTGGCGTTGCTGGTTGCCAAATTGATCCTGACGCCGGTCAGCATCGGCGGCGGGTTTGCGGGCGGCGTGTTCGCGCCGGCGCTTTTTATCGGGGCAACGCTGGGAGGGGCTTTCGGCCTGGTAGCGGCGGCCCTGTTTCCGGGTCTGGGGTTGAGTCCGGCGGCGTTCGCCCTGGTGGGCATGGCCGCCGTTTTGGCGGGAGCGGTCCACGCCCCGTTAACTTCCGTGATCCTGCTATTTGAAATGACCAGCGATTATCGCATCATCCTGCCGTTGATGTTTGCCGTGGCGGTCAGCCTGGTGATTTCGCAGCGCATCGAAAAAGATTCGGTCTATGCGATGGGCCTGGCGCGGCACGGAATCCGGCTGGACCGCGGGCGGGACGTGGAGGTGATGGGCGCGATTACGGTGGCCGATGCGATGCACCCCGGCGGCGAGACGTTGCCGGAGACAATGGGCCTGGACGAGGCGGCTGAGACGATGGCGCGGACGCGC
The DNA here is from genome assembly GCA_049792555.1 of Anaerolineales bacterium. Classification (GTDB taxonomy): domain Bacteria; phylum Chloroflexota; class Anaerolineae; order Anaerolineales; family Villigracilaceae; genus UBA5195. The sequence goes on along the minus strand of JBARBA010000527.1, from coordinate 796 downwards.
AGCCACGGCCTGCCGGTGGTGAACGCCGAGGGCTGGCTGACGGGTGTTTTGACGGTGCAGGATATCGAACATGCCACAGGCCAGACGGTGGGCGCGGCCTGCACGCGCGAGGTGGAGGTGGCTTTCCCCGATGAGACGCTGAATATGGCGCTGCGCCGTATGAGCCGCCGCGACGTGGGACGCCTGCCGGTGGTGGCGCGCGGAAACCCGCGCCATTTGCTGGGCATCCTGCGCCGCGCGGACGTGATCCATGCTTATGACATTGCGTTGACCCGCCGGGTGGCGCAGCGTCACCGGGAACAGGCCATACAGTTGGATGCGTTGACGCCCGCGCGCGTGAACATATCGGATGTGGCCGTGGAAATTGGCGCGCAGGCGGCGGATCAGGCAATGAAGAATATTCCATTCCCGCAGACGTGTGTGATTGCCAGCGTGCGACGCGGAGGGCAGGTCTTCATCCCGCGCGGCGAGACGGTGCTGCGCGCGGGCGACGTGCTGGTGGTGGTGGCCGAGGGCGCGGCAAGTGATGACGTGGCGCGCCTGTGCCACCAGCCGGATGGCGAGTTGGCGTGATAATGTCAGACCCTAAAGGCAATACTGTTTAGATAAGGCATTCCAATTCAAAGACAGGTTTTCATTTTCTCCATAGAGAAACAGCCGCCAAAGCGGCTTCGTAATAATAGCCCGGACGTTTACGTCCGGGGCGGGGCCAAAAGGCGATAAATCTTTAGGAAACGGTGTTTCTCTCAGCGTTGGAGACGCCGCCCCGTAGAATTCGTCCATTAAACGGGCATGT
>JBARBA010000526.1:0-3340 GCA_049792555.1 Anaerolineales bacterium | reverse complement strand
CGACTGTCGGGATCACCCTCACCCCCACCCGCACCAACACTGCCGGGCCTACCCCTACCCGGACGTTAACTCCCGCGATCACCAACACCCCAACCCCCTTGCCGGGGGCTTCCCGCACCCCTACCGGGATCGTCAACACCCCGACGATTACCCCAACCATCGGCGGCGCGTGCAGCCCGGTGACATCCACGATCACGGCTCCCTTCACCCAGGATGGAACGGGAACCTTCTGCTGGCAATCCACCAACCTCGGCGCATACATCAACTCCTGGAACCTGACCAGCCTGACGGTCAATGGGGTTAACTACACCAATGTCTACGTCGCCGCCGGTTCTTTGCCCGCCAAGATCAACGGTTACTGGTACGTCAGCTACAACAGCGCCGTCTCTTACGGTCACTTCGAAACCAAGTAATTGGCCGGTCTCTAAAAAAAACAACTTCATTACTCCCTGTTTGGAAAGGAAGCGGTCTGCAAAGGCCGCTTCTGATTTTAATGACTTGCGCAGCAATATCAGTTTTTTCTTGAAAAACCATCGTCTGGTGAGAATATCCACTTTCAATAATTTATCTGGACGATCCGCGACGATTACAGATATAATCACCACCGTTATGAGCGTCATTGAAGTCCACTGATTTACGATATACCGTGAAGCGGTTTGCAAACAGCCGTGTATAGTTCATCAAGGAATTGCCATGCCAGTTAATGAAATCGAAGTTGCGCTTTGGCCCAGAGGCCCCCAGGCAGAGACGTTCTTTCCCTCGGTTATGCAGCGTTACCACGAACAGCCGAGGTTGGCGCGCGTCAGATACCATTGGATGGATATGAAAAATCCCTGGGCAGAAGTCAACCGCACCATGATCAATAAAATCGGCGCTGATGTAACGGAAGTCGGCGCAAGCTGGGTGGAAAGCCTGGTCGCCGCTAACTGTTTGCGGCCATTTTTACCGCAAGAATTTCAGTCGCTTGGCGGGTCGGGTGCTTTTATCATGCCTGCCTGGAAGTCTCAGAAAGCATATGACAAAGAGTTTGTTTTTAGCATTCCCCAGTCGGCTGACGCCCGTCATGTCTATTACCGGCGCGATATGCTTGCAAAAGCAGCGGTGGATGAGACGACAGCTTTTGCGACGCCCCAAAATTTTTTACAAACGCTTGAAAGCTTAAGACGCGCGGGCATAAAGTATCCACTTATTGCTGCCATTTCAACGCCGTTTGTGAATCTATCTCTTATTGCCAGTTGGGTCTGGGGTGTCGGAGCAGATTTTATCGACAGCGCGGGCACCCGGGCCACTTTCGACCAGCCCGAAGCCATTGCCGGTATGGCCGATTATTTCAGGGCCGCAGAATATATCGCCCCCGAATTTCGTCAGTTGGATATTCTCCAAACAGATCGAGAGTTTTGCCAGGGGAACGCTGCCATCACCTTGAGCGGCTCCTGGCTGTATCATACCATTCACAAATTTCCGGCGTGGGCGTATATCAGGGATAACATGGGGCTTGCCCTGCCTGTCGGACAGGGTAGCTGCGGAGGCACGCATCTGGTAATCTGGCAGCATAGCGCGCAGGAAGATGCTGCGTTGGAATTTGTCCATTATCTAAACAGCCCCCAGGTGCAGGCGGATTTATCTACGGTGAATTTCGTCCTGCCTACCCGCCTGGATGCCAACAAGCTGTCTCCCCATGCCGATGACCCCAACTACCAGATGCTTGTAGAAACGATCCGCACAGGCCGCTCGTATGGCGCTTCGCCTTTCTGGAACAGCGTGGAAGACCGGTTGGCGCGTTTGCTTGTTCAACTTTGGTCAGAGTACTTTGCAACGCCGGGTGTGGATGCAAACGCTTTCCTTGCCGCCCGGTTGGAGCCGCTTGCAAAACGGATCAACGTTACGCTCGAAGGATGACGACATCCTGCAACATCTGGCTGTGAACAACCCGCAGAAAAGGAGTGGCCCGCAAAGACCGCTTCTTTTTTAAAGCCATTTGCGTATCATCTCAATCATCGGTGGTTGAGTAGGCGGCGGTGCTGTCCCGCCGCCATACCGAAACCACCTGCCAACAACAATTCCCCGAAATATTGAGATGACACCATTTTTGTCCATTACAGATATAATCATAGACATGCCCATCAAGGAATTTCAATGACCATTGCTGAGATCGAAATTGCGCTTTGGCCCAGAGGCCCGGTAGGAGAGCAGGAAGTCACTGCTCTCTTGCAGCGTTACCACCAGCAATGCCGGGATATCCGCGTTCGCGCGCGTTGCCTGAACGCCGAAAACCCCTGGGATGACGTCAGCCACACCATGACCTACCAAAACGGCGCGGATATTACCGAAGTCGGCGCAAGTTGGGTGCAAAGCATCGTTGCCACCAACAGCCTGCGGCCGTTTTCGTTTGAAGAATTCCTGTCTTTTGGCGGCCCGGATGCTTTTCTCATGCCTGCCTGGAAACCCAAACGAGCAGAAGTGGGTGAGACCGTCTACAGTATTCCATATCGGGCTGATGCCCGTCTGATCTTTTACCGGCGCGACCTGCTTGCGCAAGCCGGGGTGGACGAAAGCACGGCCTTTACCACTTCCAAAAATGTGTTGCAAACCCTCGAAAGCTTAAAGCGTATCGGCGTAAAATCGCCTTTTGTGGCTCCGATTGCCACGCAGCGCTATATGTACCTGTCTTTTATCGCCAGTTGGATCTGGAGCGCCGGCGCAGACTTCATCGACAGCACCGGCAAGACGGCTTTCGATTCTCCCGAAGCCATTTCCGCCATTGCGGATTATTTCAGGGCCACAAACTACATCGCCCCCGAATTTCGTCACCTGGAACCCGGCGAGTGCGACCTGGAATTTTGCCGGGGAAATGCCGCAGTCGCCTTGAGCGGCCCCTGGCTGTTCTTTGCGCTCCAGAACCAGGCTGAGTTTGCGCAGGTAAAGGCCAACATGGGGATTGCCATGCCGCCCGGACAGGCCTGCCGTGGCGGCACCCACTTGGTCATCTGGCAGCATAGCCAGCACGAAGAGGCCGATTTTGATTTCATCCGTTATCTGACCAGCGCCCAGGTGCAGGCCGCTCTTTCGGGCGTTTTTATTTTACCTGCCCGCCTGGAAGCCATCCAGGCTACGCCGTATGCCGATGACCCCAATTACCAGATGATTGTGAAAGCCATCCACACGGGCCGCTCGTATGGCGCTTCCCGACTTTGGAGCATTGTCGAAGACCGCTTGTCGCGTATGCTTGCTCAAATGGGATTGGAGTACTTCGAAACGCCCGACGTGGACCTGGCCTCGTTCCTTACCATTCGGTTGAGGCCGCTTGCCAGACGGATCAACATCACGCTGGGGGATTGAT
>JBARBA010000525.1:0-5951 GCA_049792555.1 Anaerolineales bacterium | reverse complement strand
TTTCGATACGGCGGCGGGACAACACCACCGCCTGCTCAACCACCGATGATTGAGATGGCGCATTCATATCAGGAAATAAAGTAATACCGTCCCCGTTGGGCTATGACAATGGCCGTCTGATGATGCGATTCTTTGAATTTCTATTTTGAGAAAATCGTATAGTCCTTGACAACTTTTTTATGCGCAAACCCATTCTTTTTTAGGGCTGCCATTACTTTTTCCCCGCCGGGTGAATCCAAAACATCCGATTGGCATACCACTACGTCTACAAGCCCCTGATTAATGACATAGATAAAATCCGCTTCGTATTTCAGATCCCCCCCCACAAAACTGGATGCGTTATCGCGCTTTACCCCTTCTTGAAAGCTGATCCAAAAACCCTTTACCTCCGATCTTGTCCGAATTTGTGGGGAGGATGAACTTATCATGGGAATGATACCGTATAAATTTTCAGGCGCCAACATGACGCCTTTTGGGGCTACGGCGACAATGGCCTGGGCATTCCTGAGATCATTCGCGGGGAGTTTATAGGTTGCAAAATCAAGTTGATTTCCATTCGAAAAATGGAAGAGATAGCCAAAAACCGAAAGCGCCAGCAGGGCGCAGACTGATACATTAATTGCGAGCTTGTATTTTGATTCAAATTTGTTTATCACCGCGCTCATGCACACAGCGGCGCTGATCGGAAACGGCAACAAATAGATCAATCGCCAATAGATGATGTTGGGAATGAGTGTCCCCATCAAGAATTTTGCTGCCAATGGGTTTAAGAATAAAGCGATCATTGCCAATGCCCATGCGACCACAAATCGTCGCTGCCATCCTTTGACCGCAAAAATGGTGAGCAACAGCATGAGAGCCACAACAATGATGGTCAGGGGGAAGTTGGGATTGATCAAGAGTCGCATATTGTCCCAAAAAGTGAGGCCATTGATCAGCGAAAATGGGTCGTCGCTTCCCCCGTTGACCTTTAGTTTTATAAACAAAAACAAGAGATAGAAAATGGCCAAACTACATCCAGTCAGGTAAAAAAAGCCGTCGATCAAAAAAGACATCTTTTTTGTTTTCAGTGTATGCCATTCTGCTGCCCCCCAAGAAATCAATAAGATACCTGCCAGGATGGGAAATAAAAGAGCGGATGTATTACTCACGCCGACCAAAGCCGTTACAGTTGCAAGGATGGATACCCAACCTTTTAAAGATTTCTGGGCAAAGTAAGCTAATGAAAACGCCGCAAAGCAGGGGATGCCGATGGAAATCATCACTGCTTTTCCTTGAAAAATACGCGGAAAGGCGAAATTACCAAATGTCCGCTCTATTTCTGTCAACGTCAGTAACAAAACTACGGTAATGGTTGTTCCCATCAGCGCCAGGGTTGTGTTCTTTGTGAACTTGCTCAGCAGGAAATAATTGGCGAGCGGAATCATAAATCCCATGATGGCCGGCATGAAGATATAGTAAATATCCAGGAAATTTACCTTTGTAAACCTGGCAAGTATCCCCTGGGAGTACTCATAAGGCATGGATGTTATTTGGTTGTATGACAACACAAAAGGCGCCGGAGGAGCAGCGTAAAAATAATGCACAAGGAAGTCCATCGGTTTCCCGGGGTTTTGCAGGAAATAGGTGACATTCGGCACATAGTTGTAATCGTCAATGTTCGTCTTGTTGGTGAGAAGGGCAAGTACCAGCCCTAATATCCCCAGGCATAAAAGCAGGATGAGAATTTTTGTGTCATGTTCCCGAATATTTCGGTAATCTTCAATAAATATTCGAACGGCATAGGCTGCGCTCAAAAGCGCCAGCAATAAACCAATGATCGAATAGAACCGGAAGGACATTCCCGTCAGTTGCGCAATAAAAGTAAACGGCGCAAGAACGCCCAATATCAGCATCATCGCCAGTAAAAGCCCTTTTGCGATGACGGTTGACAGGGCGTGTTCGTTACTTAAAATGACTTGATCTGAATTTGAGTGCTGGATGGACAAAGACATAAGTGCCAATCTCTTTTAAAAGGCGCGGAATATGGGGTCAAACAAAAGAAGTGGAGAGGGTCGTTGGCGCGCGGATCAGCAATTCCGCGCCAAGACCTTGTGCTTGCATCGTGGGTGTGGATATTGTACTTGGTTGAAGGTCGGGTCTTGAGATTTATTTTTGGCTCTCCGAGAATTTCCGTGATCCACCCCAACCCGTAGGTCGGGATTAATCCCGACCTACGGGTTGGCCCCCAGATATGGGATGTATCACGCTGATTCTCAGAGAGCCGATTTATTTTTTCAACACGAAACCAAGCATGGTATTCCACGTCAAGGGATTGGCGCTGAACCAGCGCGTATCAAACCCGGGTTTGGAAAACAAGGCCCAGGTCTGTCGCGGGTGTTTCCAATCCAATAGCTGGAAAACAAAGCCGTATTGGTCCGCAAACGATTTCATGGTTTCAACTTTGTAATTTACACATTCGGGGTAAACCCATCCGCTGCCGCCATAATCCTGGTCTGCTATTAAAAATGTTGCCACAAAAGCGCCTGTGTTGCTCATATGCGGGGAAATTCCGCCAAGCCAGCGCTTAATTACGTCAGCGCCACAGTGGCTGAATATAGATTGCGCAATCGCAAAATCATATTTTGCGTCGGGAGGCAGTTTCTCTGCCGAATCGGAATAATAGAAATTCGGCTTCTTGATCCGAATTTGGTCCTGCCCCACCTCGCGTTCTATTCCATCCTTCACCAGCCATTCATTCGGCTCAATGCCGGTATAGTTCCCGACGTTAAGATAGGGGATGAGCAATCGTCCAATACGGAGCGAACCGCAGCCAATGTCAAGCACGGTTTGTCCCTGGCGCAAACCAAGCGTTGTCAGCAAGTTAAAAGACATGGCTGCAACCAGGTCATAGTCTTTCGGCGGGCCGACATAGGCCCGGTAGTGCGCCGCCCCGGGACGCAATTCCAGCCCCAGGTCTTCCTGGGTTTGTTTTTTGGGTTTCATCAACTTTTGAATGATGTTGGACATATTGCATCCTTGTTTGTTATTGGGTTGGGCCTGCCGGCAAGTACCTTTTTGTTCAAGTGCAGCGCAGCAATTTTACCAGTACTTTGTGCGCTGGCTTGTTGCTGGCCGCGGCGCTTTGTAGTACCTATGTCGCACAGTCTGGCGGGCCGGTTATGGGTACCATGAAAGCAAATAAAAGTGTCATCTCAATAATCGGTGGTTGAGTAGGCGGCGATGCTGTTTCGCCGCCGTACCGAAACCACCTGTCAACAACAATTTCCCCGAAATATTAAGATGATGCAAACCAAACCAAAAACCGGAGATGAATCCATGAAACGTTTACCTATATTGTTCAGCCTGATCTTCTTGATCCCGCTCGCGGCCTATTTTAACGGTGTGACCCAGGCCGCCGCTTCCAGCCGGGGCATTGCCCCGGCTGCGATGGTCACGCTCAAAGGCGGGACGAGCGGAGCCGTCGCCAACCTGGCCGTCCAGGACCAAAGCGGCGCGGTCGATACGCCGTCCAAATACGTCAAGTTCACAACGCCGGGGACGGCCCTTTATTCGGGCTACCGGAGTTTTTCACTGCCCACAAATATTGCCGTCAGCGGCGTGACTGCCATGAACGTCAAAGTAAATTACAAGGGTTTGCCCAAAGCCAGCCAGCGCTGGTCCTGGTCGCTGTACGATTGGACCGCGAAGAAGTGGGTTTATATCGGCGATAATACCGGCGCAACCAACAATACCTGGTTTGCCGTCACCTTTTCGACCACTTCGCCGAAGCGCTTCATCAGCGCCAGCCGCGAGATACGCCTGCTGCTGCAATCCGGCAACGCCGGCGGCGACGCCAAACTGGATTTTGAGAGCGTCAACGTGACCTATACAACCCCGCTGGTTTCATCGTCCGTCTATGGCGATGCGCTGGTCAACGGCTGGGGCGATTGGTCGTGGGGTGACGCCGCTCATAACCTTGCCATTACAAGCCCCGTGCATGGCGGCGCGAAGGCCATTTCGGTCACGTACGGCCCAGCCGGCTGGAGCGGTTTGCAGTTTGGTCGCAGTGATGCCTTCAGCCTCGGCATCTACGACACCCTGCGTTTTTGGGTACACGGCGGCGTCAAAGGCGGGCAGGTGGTGGTGGTTCAGGTCGGCGATGGAACCACGACGTTGACAAAGGCCATCACGCCCAAAGCCGGGACGTGGACACAGGTGGATATGTCGTTGGCGGGTCTCTCTCAGGTGACGCTGCTGGCCTGGTTCAACAATACTGCCGGGGCGCAGCCTGTATTCTATCTCGATGACGTTGCTTTCATTTCCAGCGGCGCGCCCACGCCCACTCCCACGCTGACGCCGCCGCCATCGACCGGGCCAGCCCTGAGCGTGGATGCGGGCGCGAACCGCCATGCCATCAGCCCATACATTTACGGCATGAACTTCGCCGAAGAAACCCTGGCCGCCGATATCGACTTGCCGGTGCGGCGCTGGGGCGGCAATTCGACCACGCGCTACAACTGGCAGACCAACATGCAAAACACCGGCAGCGATTGGTACTTTGAAAATCTGCCTGCTGACGTGAGCGCCGATGACTTCGTGGCGCAAAACGTGCGCACCAATACCCAAACGCTGATGACCATTCCCTTGATTGGCTGGACGCCCAAAGCAACCAGCCCGACGGATCATCCGTACGATTGCGGCTTTAAGGTCAGCATATACGGCGCTCAAGACAGCACAGATCAATGGGATCCCAATTGCGGCAACGGCGTCTCTGGCGGCGCAGACATTACCGGAAATAACCCCGCCGATACCAGCATGGCAATTGGCCCCAACTGGGTCACCGGTTGGATCAACCACCTGACCAGCACTTATGGCACTGCTGCGAACGGCGGCGTGATGTTTTACAACCTCGATAACGAACCCATGCTGTGGAATAGCACGCACCGCGATGTGCATCCGGCGGGGGTCAGTTACGATGAACTGCGCGACAAGACCTTCGCCATCGCTGCCGCCGTCAAAGCCGCCGACCCAAGCGCCAAAACGCTCGGCCCGGTGGAATGGGGCTGGTGCGCCTACTTCTACTCAGGCGCTGACGGCGGTTGCCAGGATGGGCCTGACCGTCAGGCGCACGGCGGCCTCGATTGGGTGGTCTATTACCTGCAACAAATGAAGGCCTACGAACAGGCTCATGGGGTGCGCATCCTCGATTATTTCGATTTACACAGCTACCCTTACGCCGACGGTGTGTCGTTATCGCCTGCCGGGAATGCCGCTACGCAAGCATTGCGCCTGCGCTCCACGCGCTCCTTGTGGGACCCCACCTACATTGACGAGAGCTGGGTCGGCACAGATTTGGGCCAGGCTGTCTACACCATTCCGCGCATGAAGGCGTGGGTGGCCGCCAACTATCCCGGCACCAAGACCGCCATCAGCGAATACAACTGGGGCGCGCTCGACGATATCAATGGCGCGCTGGCCCAGGCCGACGTCCTGGGCATCTTTGGCCGCGAGGGCCTGGACCTGGCGACCTTATGGGGGCCGCCCACGTCCACACAGCCGGGCGCTTACGCCTTCCGCATGTATCTCAATTATGACGGCAGCCACAGCAAGTTCGGCGATACAGGCGTCAGCGCCGCGAGCGCCGATCAATCCAAGCTGGCAGTTTACGCCGCCCAACGCACCGGCGACTCGGCCCTGACCCTGATCGTGATCAACAAAACCGGCGGCGGGTTGACCAGCGCCTTGTCGCTGGCGGGTTTCACCCCTTCGGGCAGCGTCGCCCAGGTCTATCGCTATAGCGCCGCCAACCTGAACGCCATCCAGCATTTGGCAGACCAAACCGTCTCGGCGAGTGGTTTCACGGCCACGTATCCGGCCAACTCGATCACGTTGCTGGTTATCCCCGGCAGCGCGCCATAGCATTTGGTTGTCCCCCGCCTGTCCCGGTGATTTACGGGATGGGTTATCGC
>JBARBA010000524.1:0-5123 GCA_049792555.1 Anaerolineales bacterium | reverse complement strand
GGTGGGGGGTGGGTTGGTCAGGGCGTCGGCGGTCAAATCGAAGGTTGGCGCTGCCGTCCTGGTTTTCCGGGCGCCTGGGGGTTGGGGGCTTGCCGTCAGGCCCGGCGTCGCCGTCATTCCCGGAGTTATTATGGTTGGCGTAGGAGCGTCAGGCGTGGGCGCGGGGGGCGTATTGCCACACGCGACCAAAACAAGCGCCAGGAAAGGCGCGATAAAAAAGGGCATGATCCGGCGAATGCTGTTCATCGTTTTCCATCTCCTTCGAACGGTTGGTAAATTGGGACGATTACAGAAGAATTTTATCATTCCATCGCTGTGCAACACGGCCCCGATCTCAGGTCGACCGGCCTGCGGTCTGTGATGGATGGCCTGATTGTAATTAACTCACAAGGATGATAAGTTGAGAAAAGAAGTATCATGGAGTTGATTTTAAATCCATTCGCAAGAGGAACTGCATGACGAGTGTTGAAGTTGCCGGGCGCCAGCCCATGTCAACCGCCAGACAAATCCTGCTGAATGTTTATTGGTTCCCAATAAACATGATTTGGGCTTCCATTTTGTTGATCGTCATGCCGCGCTATATCCAGTCGGTGGTCGGGGATTCGGCCAGGGCGATGGTGCTTGGGCTGGCCTTGAGCGTGGGCGCGATTGTTTCCATGTTTGCTGCGCCGGTCTTTGGGGCGCTTTCCGACCGGGTGCATTTGCCGGGCGGCCGGCGTAAACCCTGGATTGTGGTCGGGACATTGGGGATTGTGTTTGGGTTGTGGGCGATGTCTTACTGGACGCGCCTGGGAGACCCCACATCGCTTCCGGGTTGGATTGGCGCTTTTCTCGTGCTTGAATTGTTGAGCAATATTGCTACAGCGCCTTGCTGCGCGTTGATCCCCGACCAGGTGCCGGTCAGGCAGCGCGGTTCGGCTGCCGGTTGGCTGGGCCTGATGTTGATGATTGGAATTTTTGCCGGCGGGGCAACCGGTTTCCTGATCCCTGTATGGGGCATTGCCTCGGTTTATACGGCATTGGCGGTTGTCACCCTGATCGGGGCGCTGGTGACTGTTCTCGGTGTGCGTGAATCGACCGGCGCGCCGCCCAGGGCAGATGCGCGCTCTTTGCGCGATTTTCTTCGCAGTTTGTATCTCCCTTTTGAGCGCGCCGATTTCAGGTGGGTATTTTTTAACCGCGTGTTGATCGGTATGGGCATCTACACCATACAGGAATTTATCTCTTACTATCTTGCCGATGCGTTTAAGCCGCCCTATGTGTTGCCTTTCTTTGGCAAGGTGGCCGATACAGCGGGTGACGCGACCTCTTTTTTCTTCCCGATTCTGTTTGTAGGCGCTTTTTTTACCAGCTTTCTTGCGGGAGCGCTTTCCGACAGGCTTGGACGTAAACCCATTGCTTATGCAGCCGGTTTGGCGCTCGGTTTTGTGTGTATGGTCTTTACGTTTTCGCACTCGTTTTTATTGACCGTTTTGGTGGGGACCGTTTTTGGTTTGGGGTACGGCGCTTACGAAAGCGTTTCCTGGGCTTTGGCCTCCGATGTGCTCCCTTCGGCCCGCGACCACGGAAAGGATATGGGCCTGTGGCACATGGCGGTTGCCTTGCCCCAGGTGGTTGCCACCCCGATTGGCGGATTCCTGCTTGACCACTTCCAGGCGGCTGGCGCGGCCCGCAATGTTCCAGGTATGGGATACATCGTCATCTTCGTCATTGCCGTCGTATATTTTATGTTGGGATCCATCGGCCTTAAGCAAATCAAAGGATTGAGCTAACTCATGGACGATTCTGTCGGTATTTTACTGAAAGCCATGCGCTTTTCTGCTGTTAAACACCGCGACCAACGTCGCAAGGATTTTCCCCGGTCGCCATATATCAACCATCCGATTCAGGTGGCCGAAATGCTTTGGGAAATCGGCGGTGTGCGGGATGTTGCCACGCTGTCTGCGGCCATTTTGCACGACACCATTGAGGACACGACAGCCTCGCCTGACGAAATCCGCGCTCACTTTGGGGAAGAAATCCTTAACCTGGTGCTGGAACTGACTGACGATAGAAATCTTTCCAAGCCTGAACGAAAACGTTTGCAAATCGAACATGCGCCGCACAGTTCACCGGCGGCAAAACTGATCAAATTGGCCGATAAGACCTGCAACCTGGGTGATATTCTGCATTCACCGGCCCCCGATTGGTCGCTTCAACGCCGTCAGGAATACCTGCTCTGGACGGAGCAGGTGGTTGCCGGTTTAAGGGGAACCAGCCCGGCCCTGGAAAGACAATACGACGACTATTTGGAAGCGGGAAAACGAATTTTGGGATTTCCGTAAGTCGCTATTAATCTCAACTTACGGCAATCCCGTCAGATGTGGGGTATCATGCCAATTCCCAAAGAACCTTTTTCAATAAACCGATAAAAGGTATCTTTTCATATTTTGGAGGAATTGTTGTTACTGGTGGTTTCGATACGGCGGCGGAACTGCACCGCCGCCTACTCAACCACCGATTATTGGGAAGATACGATAAAAGTACACAGGCTTTCCGGGAATTGCCGTGATTCACCACCAGGTGCAAGTCGGGTTGGCAACACCGCACTGCCAGGCATCGCCCGCCACACCTGTCCGACTTGCGCTGTGCTGCCAGGTGTGCTGGTTTATCACGACAACTCCCAAAGAACCAACACACATGCCTGCGTCGTGCCCGCAGGGTAATGGTATAATCCGAACGCTAATTTTTGAGCGCACAACATACTTCCATCCATGCAAATCATTTTATCCCCCGTAAAAGGGAATGTCAGAAGGAGAACGACTTATGTCTGGACATAGTCATTGGGCAACCATTCGTCGCAAGAAGGGCGCGACAGATGCCAAGCGCGGGCAGGCTTTTACGCGCCTTGCACGCGAAATTGTTATGGCCGCGCGTACGGGCGGCGGCGATCCGAGCGGCAACTTCCGCCTGGCGCTGGCAATTGAAAAAGCCCGCGCAGGCAACATGCCGAAAGACAGCATCGAGCGCGCCATTAAACGCGGCGCAGGCGAAGATAAAGACGCCTCTGCCTTTGAAGAATTCACCCTGGAAGGCTATGGCCCCCAGGGTTCGGCGATCATGGTCGAATGCGTGACGGACAATCGTAATCGCACCGTCGCTGATATGCGCCACGCCTTCAGCAAGAACGGCGGCAACATGGCCGAAGCGGGTGCGGTCGGCTGGCAGTTCGAGCGCAAGTGCTATTTTTCCTTCCCCGCCAGCCAGCTTTCCTACGACAAAGCCTTCGAATTGGGCATTGAAGCCGGCGCGGATGACGTGCAGGAAGATGGCGACAATGTCGAAATCATTGGCCCGGTTGAGGTTTTCAAGACCATCGGCAACGCATTGCGCCAGGCAAAAGTTACTCCCGATGACGCCGGTCTGCGCTTGATTGCCAAGCAAGACATGGAACTGAATGTGGAGCAAACTCTCCAGGTGCTGCGGGTCGTTGAGGCCATCGAAGAGATGGACGATGTTCAAAACGTCTTCCACAACCTGAAAATCTCGGACGAGGCCCTGGCCGCGCTCGAGGCTGCTGAATAACTTCTCGAAAAAATACCCCATTGGAATTGAAGATAGCCGCGAAGGAACAAGCTTTTTTCTGCGCCTCGCGGCTTATTTTTATTAAATCCAGTATGTCCACCCCTTTTTACGAAAAATCCGCGCCATCAGGGTTTCCTGCGTTCGCAATGCGGGGCGCACAAAGCCTGAAGGATACATTTAACAACTCGTTGTCAGCCGTTGTTCAATACCATGTTGATTTGGGCGCAGGAATCGTCTGGCCTTTCCTGGCCCTGGCGCTTGGGCTGTTGGTCCGGGGATATTTTCTCTCGCAGCCGATGCGAGGCGATGAAGCCTATACGTTCCTGCATTATGTGAATCAGGGTTTTCTTTCTCTCTTCGATTACTCGGCCCCCAACAACCATGTGCTTAATACCTTGCTGATTAAACTAAGCGCTTCTTTTTGGGGAGCCAGCCCCGCTTCAATCCGTTTTCCGGCCTTCCTGGCCGGGCTTGCTGCAATTGTCCTCGCATTTTATCTTGCCCGCTGCTTGGGGAAAGACAGCAATTCAGGTATTTTGGTTGCCATTACAAGCGCAGTCTTTCCCTATTTAATACTTTATTCGACCAACGCGCGCGGCTACTCCCTGATCGTTGCGCTGACGCTTCTGATGGCATGGGTCGGTTATCGCTTTTCAAATGACCTGTCGAAATCCGGCCTGCTGTTGCTGGCGCTCATCTCTGCGTTGGGGATGTTGGCCATCCCGGTGATGATCCTGCCGGTTGCCGGGATATTCCTCTGGATCGTTGGCCTGCTGCTGACCAAAAAGACCCCGCTCAAAACGATTTTGTCCCGCTTCGTCATTCCGTTTGGGGTCTTGAGCGCAGCGCTTACGCTGGTCTTTTACACGCCGGTGATCGCCGTCTCGAACGGTGTGGCGTCCATTATTTCGAACAAATTTATCGAGCCGCAAAGCTGGGAGGTCTTCCTGGCCCAGTTGCTCCCGCAGCTTCAGAAGTCGTTTATTGAGCTTTCCCGGGATGTTCCCCCGGCAGTGTTGTTGACCGTTTTGGCGCTGGTTGTGCTCGGCCTCGTCGCTTCTGCCAGGCGCCGCAACTGGGGCGTGCTGCTCATCCTGCCCTGTCTGGTGCTGGGCGCTTTCTTTGTTTTACTTGTGCAGCACACAAGCCCTTACGCGCGCACCTGGATTTATGTCATCCCGTTTATCCTGCTGGTGGCCGATGCCGGTTTGGTCTTCCTGCTGGAGCATGTGCCGGGCCGTTTTCAAGTTTGGGCGAACGCTTTCCTGGTTTTTGCCGGGTTATTCTTTGCCCTGAATCTGATGTCTGAGAATATAATTGTCACCTACGCCGATACCAGCGCCTTTCCCGAAGCGCCCATCGTGGTTGAATACCTCAAACCGATCTTTAAACCGGGCGACACCCTGCGCGTTTCGCCCACCGCAGACTGGTCTGTCTATTTTTATTTCTGGTATGATGGCATTTCCTCGTTGCTCACCGGGCAGAGCAATAGCACCGGCAGGATTTTCTTCATCTCCAAAAAAAGCCGCGGTCCGCTCGAAGATGCAGCCGCCCAACGC
>JBARBA010000523.1:0-4398 GCA_049792555.1 Anaerolineales bacterium | reverse complement strand
CAATCCCGGTAAAACTCGTGACGCGCTCGAAGCCGAATTCAAGAAAATTTTTAATTTAAAAACAGTCATTTGGCTGAAAAAGGGTTTATACGAAGACGACCATGTTTTTAATGGATCTCTACCCGGCCCCGACGGCTTGAAAGATATATTGACTGTTGCTACAACCAATGGGCATGTCGACGAGCATTGCCGGTTTGTCAACCCAACCACAGTCGTTGTTGCCGAAGTAACGGAAGAAGAAGCGAAGGCAGGTCTTATTGAAAAAGAGAATCGCCTGCGAATGGATGAAAACGTTGAAATTCTGAAAAATTCGACCGATCAGGATGGGAACAAACTGAACATCGTTAGAATACCGGCGCCAACTCCACTTTTCAGCGTCGTAACATCGGGTGATCCACTATATGACAATTATTATGGACAGTACAAGAATGGTTTTATTTTCCCGATTGGAGATTCAGTTAAAGTGGTTGCGGCTGCAAGTTATAACAACTTCCTGATTACCAACAAAGCCATTCTCATGCCAAAATACTGGAAACCCGGTCTTCCCTATAGTATGAAAATTAAAGATCAAAAAGCTGAGGAAGTCTTGCAGCAACTGTTCCCTGGCAGGGAGATATATACGTTTGACGTCATGGCGCTGAATTTCGGGGGAGGCGGAATACATTGCATCACGCAACAGGAGCCGCGCGCCAGATAATTTATGCTTTCTTGCGATGACCAAACCTTGATTTATTTCTCCCTCAGGCCGATAGACTCAGTCTCCCCGTCCACGCGCGGGGAGGTTGTTTTTAAGCTTGCGCTTGCGCGGGTTTTCCTGTATGCTTGCTGCATATTGATTCAGGCAAAGATTGCAATTGCCGTAGGGACACAGCGGAGAAATGCAGGAACTTTGACCATCCGGCGTCCCGCTGTGTCCCTACTTTATGCAAAAAGGATGTATCATCTCAATATTTCGGGAGAATTGTTGGGACAAGGTGGTTTCGATACGGCGGCGGGATAGCACCGCCGCCTACTCAACCACCGATGATTGAGATGATACAAAAGGATTGAAAAAATGCTCGAATATCTGCTGATCGGCAGCGGCTTCGCTTTTGCCGCCGCCGTCCAACCCGGCCCGTTGCAGGCCTTCCTGCTGTCCAGCGTTGCGCAGAAAGGTTGGCGGCGCACACTGCCGGCCGCTTTCTGCCCGCTGCTGAGTGACGGGCCGATTGTGCTGCTCGTCCTGCTGGTACTTAACCGTATTCCCGATGGCATGAACAGGCTTTTACAAGCGGCGGGCGGCATTTTCCTGCTTTACCTGGCCTGGGCAAGTTACCGGCAATGGAAAGCGCAGACGGCAATAGCGTCCGAATCGGACGACTCGACGCCGCGCACGCTTTTGCAAGCGACGCTGGTCAACTTGCTCAACCCCAACCCCTACCTGGCCTGGAGCCTGGTGATTGGCCCCGTCGTTTTGGCGGCGTGGCACCAAAGCCCCGCGAACGCGGCGGCGCTGGTCGTCGCCTTCTACGCGACGATCGTCACAGTCCTGGCCGGTACTATTTTTCTCTTTGGGACGACGCGCTTCCTGGGGCCGGGCGGCAGACGGGCGCTGATCCTCGTCTCGGCGGTAACGCTGGCGGCGCTGGGCGTGTACCAGCTTGTGGCAAGCCTGCTGAGGGCCGCTACGGCCTGATAAGCTGACGCGCGCGGGTTCTCCCATACCCATGCCTGCCGCCGGCATTCCTGATATTCAAACGGTGGCCGAAAGCATCATGGCGTTAATCCAACAAACGAAGAGCGCGGCATGAATCACCGCCGTGTTCTTCGTTTTGTTGTGTATTTGTGTCAATATCCTACTAGAAATTTTACCGATAGTATGGAAGCGTTTCCAGGATCAATACCGAGATCGATAACGCAACTCCTTCCCCCTGCCAAATTCACCCGTCAAATACAGATTTTCGTCAATATCTTGCTAGACTTCCGGTTTTACTTTTGCTAAACTCATGGAAGCGTTTCCAAATGGTGGCGCTCCAGTTCAAGAAACCACGCTCGCGCGCTGGTGGACAAGGCTTTTGTGTCCATCAGCGCCATCGGCGGGAAGCAGCCAGTCAATTCATTTGGACGTGGAAAGCGGCAATAACAGCCCGGCATGAAGGAAGGGCCTGGAATGGCGGGCGAGTAATTTAGCTCTTAATGCGTTTCAAGGAGGTGAAATATTTTTCGCTACTGCTCTCACAAACGTTCTCTGCGCCGCCGGTTGACGCTATGCCGTCCATCGGTTGGGTTCATGGAAGCCGCCTGACCGTGCCCCGCTGCGCCCCAGCAGCGGGTAGGGTAAAGCGAGATTGAAATCTGGCTGCCAGCCTGCTTCCATGCCGTGAGACGGGGATTCAACCCCCGGCGAAACCGAATTTGAAAACATCCTCGAGAACCCATAAGGGCCATTCTTTTTTCAGACAGAAGTTTGGCGCGATCATATCCAGGCACGAACCCATACCTAAGAGGAAACCATGAAAAAAGCATTTCTAAACATTCTCTTGATCACGATGATGCTAATCAGCAGTGTTTCAACGGCAGTTGCAGCCTCTGCAAGGAACATGAGCAGCGTGGCGACACAGTCACAGCAAGCTGCAGGCTCCATCGTGGTCTCGAACGTGAATTTCAACGACTCGACCACCGGTTCCTGGACGCAAAGCGGCGGCCCAACGCTTGCCTACGTCGATGACGGCCAGGGCGGCCAGGCATTGAGCATCACCCGGTCAGCCGACTACGAAGGTATCCAATCGCCGACCGGGCTTCTGGATGCGGGCATTGAGTACACCTTCTCGATGCGAGCCATGCTCGCCGCAGGCGGCCCGGCATCGACCGACATCCGCTTCGTGGTGAAACCGAACTACAACTGGGTGGCGAACACGACGATCAATGCCACGGGTTGGACAACCATCAGCGGTGTGTACACGCTGCCTGCCGGCGTCGATCCGGCCACCGCGCAGATCTATATCGGCAGCACGGACCAGACGGGACCGTACACGATCCTGATTGATGACATTCTCATCACGCGCCCGGCGGCGGTTGTCACCGTGTCGAGCGTCAATTTCAACGACTCGACCACCGGCGCGTGGACGCAAAGCGGCGGCCCAACGCTTGCCTACGTCGATGACGGCAACGGCGGTCAGGCGTTGAGCATCACCCGGGCAGCCGACTACGAAGGCATCCAATCGCCGACCAGCCTGCTGGCGGCGGGTGTTGAGTACACCTTCTCGATGCGAGCCATGCTCGCCGCAGGCGGCCCGGCATCGACCGACATCCGCTTCGTGGTGAAACCGAACTACAACTGGGTGGCAAACGCGACGATCAACGCCACAGGTTGGACAACCCTCAGCGGCGTGTACACGCTGCCTGCCGGCGTCGACCCGGCCACCGCACAAATTTACATTGGCAGCGCGGACCAGACCGGCCCATACACGATCTTGATTGATGACATTCTCATCACCACGCCGGATACCGGCGGGGGCGGAACGGGCATTCTCGACAGCGATTGCAGCAACGGCTACGTTGCGCTCACGTTCGATGACGGGCCGTACGCCGGTCAGACGGATCATCTCATCGCGGCCCTCGACGCGGCCCACCTGCGCGCAACGTTCTTCGATTGGGGGCAGCACATCAGCGGGAATGCCTCGCTCGTCCAGGCGCAGTTTGCAAACGGATGGGTCGGCAACCATAGCTGGACGCACAGCGACATGACAACGCTGACCCAGGAGCAGATCACCACCGAGCTTACCGACACGCAGAACGCGCTCCAGGCCATCACCGGCCAGGCTCCCGTCCTATTCCGCCCGCCCTACCTGGCGTCGAATGCCACGCTGAAGGCCGTCGAGGCCAGCCTGGGGCTGACCGAAATTATGGCGGACGTTGACTCGAAGGATTGGACAGGCGCGAGCACGGCAACGATCATTACGAACGTCTCAACCGCGCGGGACGGCGCTACCGTGCTCATGCACGACAACCTGCCCACCACGCGCGCCGCGATCCCACGCATCGCCGACTTTATGACCAACCTGAAGCTATGCCCCGGCATGATCAACCCCGCAACGGGGCATGCCGTCGCGCCGCCGGCGCAGGTTGCGATCAACACAGACTTCGAGAACGGCCTGGACGGTTGGGTCGCTCGCAATGCCCAGGGAACGCCGACGGTCGATCTGACGACGGACCAGTCGCACAGCCCCACCCATGCGGCGCTCGTCTCGAACCGCACCGGCCAGGGCGATGGCATCGGCCATGACGCCACCGGGATTATGAAGCCGGGCACGACCTACATCATCACCGCCTGGGTGCGGATGGCATCGGGGTCCGACTCGATCTGGCTCTCGATGCGCCGGACAAACGCGGGCACGGACACTTACGACACCATTGGCC
>JBARBA010000522.1:0-2625 GCA_049792555.1 Anaerolineales bacterium | reverse complement strand
GCAAAGACGAGAATTTCCCCGTTTAGGAAAGGAATAAAAGAGAAGATGGGGCGGTCGAGCCAGGATTTTATTTCGGAATTTTCAGACATGCGACTGCACCTGTGAAAGATAATGAACGCGTCTAGGAGAGCTATGAATAACCCCATTGGGGGGTGGGTTTGAACCTTTCCAACTGATAAAAAGAGCGTCGGAAGGCACGAAAAGCCGAGCAAACCGCCGCCAGATCCTGTTTCATCTGGCAGGAGTTCACCCGTTCCGGATGTTGTTACACCATCGCTTCAGCTATATTCGCCTCAAATGCAGGCATCAGGATGGTCAGGTCCCTGCCACGGATCTCGGCCAGCTTGAACATGCGTTGCAGGTTCACTGCAGTAGCCAACCAGAGCCGTTGCAAGCGCCGTTTGGATATTCCGATATAGCGGGTCTTGCGCAAGCCATGCGAAACCAGTTCGGCTTGTTTGCCTTCGATGCGTGGGCGCAGACGATAGAGTTGTTTGAACTCGTCGGTTTGCTGGCGTTGCCGTGCGGCTTGCAGGTACGCTTCGAAGAAAGAAGTGGTCACAGTGCGTCCAGTGGTCTGGCTGCGAACGCAGCGAGTGAACCAGGGACAGGTCTGGCAAATCATGCGCTCAAAGACGAAGGTGCAGGCAGTGCGCCCGTGTGGGTCAGTCTGGATTTTGCTGGCAGGGGCGGTTTGACCTTTGGGGCAGGTGGCGGTTTGAGCCTGGTCGTCAATGTTGAAGGCAGATTTATCTACTTCAGGGTCAGTGGGACGGCGTATGGGGGAGAGCAGGTCAATGGGTTTGTCCGGGCGTTCTGCACAGGCGGCCCGGTTCTTGCCAGAGCCATACGCCCCATCGACAATGGCTCGCTCAACGGTCACACCGACATGTTCTTCCACCCGCTCAATTGCAGGTAGCAGGTCCTGGCCATCGCCCAGGGGGGCAGGCATGTCTTCAATATCCAGGATAAGCTCGCTGGCTTGATCCATACTGGTGGAAACCTTGAACCCGTCAAACTTCTTCGAAGCACTTTTGCGTCCATGCCGCATCTCGGAATCAACCAGGCTGATGAAGCGGTCAGGAGCCACCCCTTTTCTAATTTTGCAGTCACCGGCCGGGGTGCGTTCCACATCATCGCCCAGGATCTTGCTGATCATCCAACCCAGGCTGCGTATTTCAGGATCATCGATCTGCTCGATTGCCAATTCCAGGGCGGCTTCGCTATCTGCCACCAGGGTAGTGAGTTGTGCGCTGCGCCGGGCCGGATCACTCCAATCGATCTCGGCTCTGCGATCCTGGTCCACATAAGTTGTCAATAATTTCTCGATCTCCGCCGAGCAACCCTGTCGTTTCCCTGGCAGGTGATAGCCCATGGCTTTGAGCAGTTTTCGGATGCCCTTGCGCAACAAGGTGTAGGTATCTTGAGTGGCCCCGGCTCCCTTCGCATTGGTCGTGTCGCTCAACAAAGTCACTTTGTCTGCCAAAAAACCTTCTTCACGGGCTACCGCCAGCAGCCGATCAAAGGCATAGCGCTCTTGCTGATACTTCACCAAACGCGCCCGAAATACACTCAAACTGGATGCGTCGAAACCGCCGTAATCCAGTGGCAGGTTCAAGGCAACTTTCCAGCGCAGGTCATAAAGGATCCGCTCGACTGCTTCACCATCCGACACGTCATCATAGAATTGCAGCATCAAAGCTCCCGCCATCACTGACGGGGGTAAGCTTGGACGCCCGTTGTCGGCACAGTACATCTCTTTCAGATCATCATCCCGTAGAAGTTTGCCGGTCAGGCTGCCCATGCGCCCATAGAACGAGTCCGGTGACACTCGATGCGGTAGTCCGATGGCATCAAAATAGCTTTGCTGTGGTCTGCGTTTTCCTAGCATGGCGGGCTCCTGGCTGATGAATTGCCACAGTTTTACACCTTTTTCCCTTTACTGAGGAGGGTTCGGGTACTACCACTTTTTCAGTAGACTCCTAGTCATGACTGCGTGGAATGGGCTGTGCGCAAAAAGCCAGCATCGCTTTCAAGGCTTTTTCGATAGCTTGCTGGGCATGGAAACAGGCAGTGTCGAATGGTAGCATCCAATTAGCCGCAGATAAATCGCTTTCGGCCTTGGCAAGCCAGCCAAACGCCAGATCACGGTTATCTTTCATAGAGAACCACCCCATCCCGTAAAGCGGTGGTAATAAAGGCATTCGAAACATTTTTCCATTCCCTGATTTCACTTGGCGTCCATACAACAATATCTTTGGAGGTTCCAAGTTCTTTTAGGGCACGACGATACGGCACGGCGCGGCGATAACGCGGTTGACTGTTTTTTTCTATGATTAGCAAATCGTAATCGCTATCACGGTCAGCCTGTCCGCACGCTTGAGAGCCAAACAGAATAATTTTCTGCGGGCGACCGGCAACCAGCAAGCGCTGGACGATTGTTTGCAAGAGCGGTTCGCCGATTCTGTCGTTTAACTTACGTGACTCCTATTTGAAGTTTACTACATAAATTGGTTACTGAAATCCCGCTTTACAACAGCAATTCTCAATATGACGATATATGGTTCGCGCTTATTAGTAAACATGTCTGCAGAGTCCTTGGCGAGAATTTATCGGCGGAATATT
>JBARBA010000521.1:0-7470 GCA_049792555.1 Anaerolineales bacterium | reverse complement strand
GCTGCCGAAGCTAAGTTCTTTGGCATCATCAAACGCAAACACACAGGTGAGAACCCATCGCCTTTGGTTTTTATACCACCTCTCTTGACAGACCAACAAATTCCTTAACTTGTGACTGATGGCCTTAGCGCAACGTTTCACGTCGGGACGGTTTTGCCCGGCGGCGGCAACAACCTCCACATGGTTTTCTCAACAAGAAGAAAATGTATTTTCGAATCATTACTACTCAGCCAGTAAGAAATAGAACGCGGATGACGCCGATGCTACGGATTTACGCACACCTGTCCCGGCGTCCCTTCGGGAGATTTTTTAAGATTTACCCGCGAAAATCAGATCAATCCGCCGAATCCGCGTTATATTTGAGCCATAACAGGCAGACACGCGCCCGTCATGCTACAGAAACAAACCAGCGCTGGCGCTGACAAACATACAAACCGGGATCGGCAGTTGTGCCGATCCCGGTTTGTGAATGTGGGCAAGCCCGCTTATGGCACGCTGTAAGTAATGGTCAGCGTCGCTGGCTGGGGGTCGGGATAATTGGCGCACTCGAATTTCATATAGTTTGCCTTGTGGTCATTGTTGTCGTCGGTTGCAAAATACAGGCGCAGTTGGGTCAGGCCGAACTTGTTGATGTTGCGCAGTCCGGCAGCGTTCAAGTTGTTCGTATACCAGCCAACAGACGGTGTCTTGTTGAAGTACCCCACCCGGAGCGCCGAGGCCGGGGCGCTGAAATCCGTCAATTGCAGGGCAGTTGCGCCGAAGGTACCTTTGCGGATGTCTGCCCACAGCTTTCCCAGGATGTTGAAGGGGTTGCCGCCCACCGGCGCTCCGGCCTGCTTGATCTGGAGCAAGGCCGACTTGATCACGGCGTTAGCGGGCAGCATGGAACCTGTGTCGAAGGAGACAATCGCCCGGTATTGGCGGTTGGCGGCGTCATCGCCAAGCCGGAAGGTGGTGGCCGTGGAGTTCATCGAGCCGCCCTTGTTGCTGTTTTCGCTCGATTCGAGGATCCAGCCGTCCTGCGCAGCAATGGACTTGAACGTAACCGTGTAGGTTCTGTTGATGCTATAGGCCTGACCGGCAAAATTGCCGTTACCCGCGCCCGCGCCGCCCAACGGCGTGGAGGCCGCGTTAACGATACTATCGTCGTCCACCAGTTCCAAGCGGATCACGCCAGGGTGCAAACCGGTGTTGACGGTCACGTGGCGAAAATCGTCGGAGCCGCTGACGTCTGCAACTGTTGCGCCGGTCACGCCACTGGTAGTCAGGTGGAAATCGGTCGGGTCCACGCCGGTCACGGGTTTGGAAAAAATTACGGCGAACTTCACGCTGTCGGCGTTGGTGGGATTGGGATCCTCGCGTGTGATGGACAGAACGATCGGCGTGGTCCTGTCAATCGTATAGACCAAGCCGGTGAAATCACCGTTGCCCGTCCCCGTCCCGCCCAACGGCGTGGAGGCCGCATTGACAATGCTGTCGTCATCCATTACATCCAGGCGGATAGTGCCGTCGCCGGAACCGGCGTCAGCGGTGACGGTATAAACCGCGGCTGGGCCGCTACTCACGTCCGTGATAGATGCGCCGGTCACGCCGCCGCCGGGAACCAGCGCAAAGTCGCTCGCGTCCACGCCCGTCATCGCTTCTGAAAAGGTCACGGTGAAATGCAGGCTGGTTGCAGTCGTTGGGTTGGCGTCTGCCGGCAAACTGGACATTACCAGCGGGGGGATAACTGAAATATATGCAGCGCCGGAACGCATCGCCGAATTATCTAATTGATCCCCGTTTATACCGGTGGCATTGCTAGCTTCATGGGGCGCTCCTGCCGCCACTGTATCGCCTGCGATGGACACCGAATAGCCAAAGGAGTCCTGTGCATCGGCATTAGATGCTTGAAGATAGATTTGCTGGCCCCAATCATTGCCGTTGCGGGCGAAGACATACGCCGTCTCATCGCCCGCCCCCACGACCAGTTTTTCCCCGGAGATGGCGACAGCCCCGCCAAAGCCATCACCCTGCGCGGTATTGGATTCTTTGAGATAGGCTTGCTGGCTCCAGTCACTACCGCTACGAGTGAAGACATAGGCTGCGCCGGAGTCGGTAGCCCAATTATCCGTCTGGTCCCCGTTTATGCCGGTGGCGCTGCTGTCTTCGCCGGGCGCGCCCACCACCAGCGTATCGCCGGAGATGGCAACAGAGCCGAACTGGTCATTCTTCGAAGTGTTAGAAGCTTTGATGTAAGCTTGCTGGCTCCAGTTGCTGCCGCTGCGGGTGAAAACGTAGGCCGCCCCAGAGTCGGAAGCCAAATTATTATTCTGGTCGCCGTTCACGCCAGTTGCATTGCTGCCTTCTCCAGCAGCCCCCACCGCCAATGTGTCCCCGGAGATAGTCACAAGCCCACCAAACCAGTCGCTTTCCCCGGTATTGGAGGCTTTGAGATAAGCTTGCTGACTCCAGGTAGTTCCGCTACGTGTGAAAACATACGCCGCACCGGAGTCGTAAACCGAATTATCATCCTGGCTCCCATTCACGCCTGTCGCGTTGCTGGCTTCTCCCACCGCTCCCACCACCAGTGTATCGCCGGAGATGGCTACAGACCCTCCAAAGTAATCGTTCGCCCCGGTATTGGACGATTTGATGTAGGACTGCTGACTCCAGATGCCGCTGCTACGGGTGAAAACGTAAACTGCGCCTGAAAGATCAGCCGAATTATCCGTCTGGTTTCCGTCCACACCAGTGGCATTGCTAGATTCCCCATATGCCCCCACCACCAGCGTATCCCCGGAAATGGCAACAGAAGAGCCAAAGTCGTCGTAGGCCTCAGCATTGGAGGCTTTGATGTAAGCCTGCTGGCTCCATACGCTGCCGTTGCGCGTAAAAACATACACTGCGCCGGAGTTGGAAGCCGTATTATCACCCTGATCACCGTTCACGCCGGTAGCGCTACTGGCTTCGTAAGGCGCCCCCACTACCAGCGTGTCCCCCGAAATGGCAATCGCAGCGCCAAAGTTATCCTCCGCATCCGTATTGGATGCCTTGACGTAGGCCTGCTGGGCGTCGATGGCGGCCGCGGGCAGCAAGGCCCTGATCTGCTTCCAATCGGCGGGCCTCAATCCCACCGGGGTTTGCGCTTGCACAGGGGCGACCTCCAATGCGCCGAAAGCCAACGCCAGGGTAACAAGGGAAACAAGGATGATGCGAGCAATGGTTTTGACGGTATTCATACAGGCCCTCCGGGTTGAATTGGTTTTGAAGAGATGGGATGCTGTTCTCTATGATACAGGTTTTTGGGGTGTTGCGCCATTACAAATTGGATAATCGATCCAACTGGGTGTGTTTCAATGAGTTGAGATAAATCCGTATTGCGTCCACTCCGCTATGCTACGGGATAATGTTGCGTATTCCGTTCTGGATGTTTACGTAACGTAGCACACATACGCCGTATCCTGCGAGACTTCAACTGATCTGGCGCTTTCGCCGCTCATTTGCGCAAATTTTCGCCAATTTTGTAGTTGCTTTGTCCCAACAGGGATGGGTGGGGGTTCCTGTCTCAAAGGGAGCTTGGTGGACGATATAGGATGATTATAAGATGATTATGAGATAATTATGAGATGATTATAGGCTGACCGCTATTGTCAAAGTTCTGATTGACTGACAAATTTAATCTTTTACCGCAGAGCAACGTAGAGATCGCCGAGAAGACCCATAAAAAACTCATGCGGACTCAACGATCTCCGCGGTGAAATACCTGCCGAAGTTAAGATTTGTCAGTCAATCAGGTCAAAGTTGCTCAAAACATTTCATCATTGTAAGGGGATGCTATCCATGAGGAAAATATAGTAAGATAGGCGCAATTTTGTAAGGGGGCGCGTCTGTCATTGCTTCTTGTTTGCGCTGATGAACGAAAGGACGGAATCAAAATGAACCCTGCCATTGCAAATCTCACCTACAAATTCTCGATCAGTTTTGTCATTGTTGCCTTATTGTTCCAATCCATGTCACCCGCCGTCGGCGCGGCGGCGCAGGCTGCGGCAACGAACCCTGCCGACGGGCCTGCCCTGAGTTCCATCGAAGGGATGACGCTCGGCTCGGAAATTGCGCCGGATGAACGCGCGTCCGACTCTCCGGTGCCGGATTTCGGCGAACAAGTCGCTGCCCAGGCCAATGCCCGGCCTGCGGAGGCGGTTCCGCTACGCCTGAAGGCCTTTGCCGTCCCGGCCATCTACATTCCCGGCAAACCGCTCCAGATCCAATGGGCCATCAATGGCCTTGCGACGCCATCTGCAGACGCAGGGCAGCCGGGCGCCGCGGGGAGCGGCCCGCAGCTTTCGATCCAGTCACCGGCAGGCCTCACCCCCAGCGACCCGGCCCTCAAAGCGGCGATGAGCGACCAGGGATTGCTGAATGTGCCGGATGGCAATCTGGCGGGCGGGCAGGCAGCCTGGACGGTCGGCGCCTCGGCAAAGTTCCCGCTCAATTTCACGCTGACCCTGACGCAGGCGGGGCAAATCGTAGACCAGGAAAATGTGCTGGTTGACATTGGAAGATTTGATATCGCAGCCAGCGGCGGAAGCATCAATGCCAACGATGGCTGGGTCAAAATCAACGTGCCTGCTGGCGCGGTCACACAGGCGCTTACCTTCGATGTGCGCAGCCCCAGCCCACAGGAAATGCCGCCCGTCTCCCTGACCGGTTACCCGGTGGAAATTGTGGCAGTGGGCAAAGCCGATGGGCAGGATATCAAACATTTCAGCCAGCCGATTAGCATCCAAATGCAGTACGACCCCGATAAGTTGCCCTACCCCAACAGCCAGGATTCCCTGACGCTTTACTACTACAATCCGCAGCTTTTTGACTGGTTCCCGCTGCCCACTATGGTGGATACCGTCAACCACACGCTGACGGCGCAATCGGATCACCTGACCGTCTTCGACTACAAGGCCAATAACTGGCAGACGGACAGCCTGCCGACAGTGGATTCTTTCAAAGTCTCCGATTTCACCGGCGCGGCCTCCTACAATCTCTCGATGTGGACACCGCCCGGCCCTGGCGGCTTGCAGCCCAGCATCTCTCTCAATTACAACAGCCAGGTGATCGACGAGTCATCCGCCTACAGTCAGGCCTCGTGGGTGGGCATGGGCTGGGCGCTGGATACCGGTTCGATCACCCGCAATATGCACGACACCGACGACGACCCTACCGATGATACTTTCTCCATCTCGGTTGGCGGCATCAGCGGCACGCTGCTGCCGGTTGGTCAATCCGGTTCGGTGACAACCTTTAAGACTGCGGATGATTCATTCGCAAAAATACAGTTCGACGACACGAAAGACAGCGGTGGGAACACAACGAGCACCTGGACTGTATGGGGCAAGGATGGCAAGAAGTATGTGTTCGATACACGCTTGAATACCAATAAGACCGAATCCTGCGCCAAACAATATCAGATAGACCAACCGCTAAATGGTGGAATTACCTGGCAATGGGAACTGACTTCGGTCACGGATACAACCAACGCAGACCAAACACCGATGAGTTATACCTATACCTTTGAGCAAAAACCCGGTTCTGTTCAGGTTGGGGGGAAAACATACAATTGCCAAAATATTATTGCGGCTTACCCGGATACGATTACCTACCCAAACGGAAAATATCGTGTGCGCTTTGAGTTGGAAGAACGCAAGGATTACCGGGAGGCTTGGGAAGATCCAAATTCACGCAGCCTGTTTGGGAAGCAGCGGCTCAAGACCATCTGGGTCGAACGTAGTCCATCTGGCGGATGGGGATCAGACACAGTTGCCCTCCGGCGCTATGACTTGACCTATGCCCCGGACAGTCCCTCGAACGGCGGCATTTATCCCAACTTCGCCTGGGACGCAAAGACCCTGGCGCGGACCCTGACCCTGTTGGGCGTCCAGGAAAAGAGCGGGAACGCAACGAGTTGTTCTGTAATCGGGAGCTGTTTACCGCCTGTAACATTTATCTATCAGGACGGCAACACAGACAACAATAATTTTAACAATCTGCATGTGAAAGTTATCGACAACGGTCAGGGCGGCAAAGTGCAGATGGAATACCAACGCTGGTACTATTACGACGACCTTAATGATGACTTGCGCTCACTGCTCAACGCGTTTGGCAAGGATGAGTGTAATCTCTATAAAAAGTCCACCAATTGGACCAGTTGGACAGGCAGTTCAGTAGTATGCAGCGGCGTTTCTCCCAGCACGCTAAACGTAACCGGCGTTGCCCAACACGACGTCCCCGAAAACGTAAGCAAGCCGGGCGGGCGTTTCCGCTATGGGATTGATCTGTCTGTAGCAGCCGATACAACCGTAACCTATGGATTTATCGATACGGGCGCCAACAAATCAGTGATTCACACCGATTCGAATCTTGCAGCAGGTGGTCATACCCTGCAAGCAGACTTCGAGATGCCGGCAGACTACAATCCTTTGAACACTAAACTGCAACTGTCTTGCAGCAGCCAGTGCCAAATTACTATGATCCAGTTCCAACTGATGCCTTCTTTCTGGCGCGTCACCAAACGCATGATAAAAGATGCGGTCACGGGTCGCAGCGCGGCTTTTACTTATCACTACGACAATGCTGCGCCGAATACCCAGCAGACATCTGCCGTAATTGCGAAGTTGACAGACCAAACACATGTGGATTGGAACACAGCGCTCTATACGCCGCGGCTTCGCGAGTTTCGCGGCCATGCCATGACGCAAGTCG
Organism: Anaerolineales bacterium; assembly: GCA_049792555.1. Taxonomy (GTDB): domain Bacteria; phylum Chloroflexota; class Anaerolineae; order Anaerolineales; family Villigracilaceae; genus UBA5195. Next base: position 735 of record JBARBA010000521.1, on the reverse strand, counting down.
TTGACCCCAATAACCTGGCAAATGTCACCTGGTATTACCAGAGCGATGCGCTGAAAGGCCGCGCCTACCACACACTGACCGAGAAGCAGTCGTTCTACGATGGCTTCGAAGATTCCGCTACCATTGATACCGATCAATGGACGCCCAGCACTGGAACGACATTGAAAGTGCCGAATTCATTTAATATTCCGTATGCGGAGGACGACGGCACGGTTTACTCCACCACCAGCGCCACTACCTGGGCTGAGAGCCTGACGCGCAAAGCGCCGCTCGGCAACGGCCAGGTAGCTGTGGCACACTTCCGGTTGAGCGGTGCCAGCGCTCAGGGTGAAGTGGGCTTGGTCAGCAGCGCTGGTCAGTTCTTCGGCCTTTTCGTCCAGTCCAAGAACGAGAAACAAATGGTTTACCTACAGAATGCCAAAGGTAATATGCTGATCAGCGCTGATCCAGATAAATGGTGCGTGGTTGAACTATTTGTGGATCGCAGCAACGGCTTCCGCCTGCGCGTGTGGCAGGAGGATAACCCTGCCACTTCTGCGGAAATCACGCTGCCCATGCCCGCCGACACGTGGACGTTCCGCGAACGGGTTAACAGCGCCGTTCCTGGTTCGGTCAGCACCTTGTCCATCGACGCCTACTTCGAAGGCACACCCTATGCCGAAAGCGAGACCTCTTATATTACCGACATCACAACGCCTGCTGCGGCCAGGACCGGCACTGAATACGATACCATCC
>JBARBA010000520.1:0-3518 GCA_049792555.1 Anaerolineales bacterium | reverse complement strand
GACCCCGGCAGCCCACGAAGCGCGCATGCCGTGGCGCTCGGGATCGTGCAACACGCTCAAACTGAGGAATAATTCGTAAGCTGTGCCTATATCCCAAATCAGGGATGGGGGATTGGTTTCCATCTGGTTTGTTTGTGTCATAAAGTTTCCTTGCCCAACTCAATTTGGGTATTCTCGGCTGCCAGTTTTTCGCCGATATGGATGAGAAGTTTCCCTACTCTTAACGAAACCCGGCTCCATGGGGAGCGTCGCACGATGACGGCGTGGCCGTAACGCTGCGCAAACTGCTCATCATCCAGGTTTCGATATCCTTGAGTGGGTGTGTGGGCGCTGACGTAATAAACTTGCATCGGATCAAACATTTCAGCCTCCTGCTTATCAAAGGCGAACGTCTAAGTTAGATATATGTCTAATTAGATAATAGCCTAATCCTTTGAGCTTGTCAAGATGCAATTTGGGCTTTTCTTGTCTGAATATCGCCAAAATAAAGACTGCCTCCAGCAATTGCCGGAGGCAGTCTCACGATTGGCTCCTCGACCTGGACTCGAACCAGGAACCTAGCGGTTAACAGCCGCTCGCTCTGCCGATTGAGCTATCGAGGAAAGCAGGCGACATTATATAGGCAAGATGTTTCCATGTCAAGCAAAAGTTGAAAACCGGGAACACGGAGTAGAAAATAGGTAAAAACCCGTATCTGGCCTGCACTCCCCCACAGAACCTTCAATCCCGCATACTACCGCGCAAACCAGACAATGAAATAATAGCCCAGCACCGCCGCCCACAGCCAGGAGTCGATGCGGTCAAAGACGCCGCCATGGCCGGGGAAGAAATTGCCAGAGTCCTTCATCCCGGCCTGACGTTTAAACATGCTCTCGCCCAGATCGCCAAGCGGGGTCAGAATTCCGATCATAAAACCGAATAAAGCGCCTTCCCAAACAGGCAGGTGCAACGGCCCCCATTGGGAGTAGGCAAAGGCGAAAAAGCCGCCCGTCAACGCCCCGCTGATGGCGCCGGCCCAGAAGCCCTCCCAGGTTTTTTTGGGGCTGAGGCGTGGGGTCATTTTGTGGATGCCGTAGCGCGAGCCTATCAAGTATGCAACCGTATCGGCCAGCCAAACAACCGGCAGGACCAGCATACTCCACCATTGACCGTCCGGCATGGTGCGCAGATCAATCAGGTACGCGCCCACCCAGCCCATATAGGCCAACCCACCCACGGATGCAAAAAAATCGAACGTGGCGTTGTCGCGTCCACGTTCGGATTCGACCAGGTGCAGAGCCATCGCCGCCAGGATGGAAAACGTAAAAATCACAATGGATTCTGGGGGAAAAAAAGCTCGCGTTGCAATAATGGCAACCACTCCCCCAACGACCAGCAGGCGCGAAGCGCGGCATCCGCTGGAATGAGCCATGTCGACGTATTCCCAGGAGGCGATACCAAGAAAAACCGCCACCGCCAAAAAATAGACCGGGCCTCCAATGAGCAGGCCCGGCAACCCCAACGTAACAATCAGCACGGACGTCACCGCCCGTCTACGCATGAGTCTCCTCGTATTCGGGTGCGGTCACTTTTCCATAACGCCTTTCGCGCCGGCCATATTCTCCCAAAGCTTTAAGAAACTCGTCTCTGCCAAAATCGGGCCATAAGATCGGGGTCACATACCATTCCGAGTAGGCTGCCTGCCAGATCAGGAAATTGCTGATCCGCAACTCGCCCGAGGTGCGGATGATCAAGTCAGGATCGGGAACGCCGGCAGTGTAGAGGTAACCGCTGAGCAGCTCGGGTGTAATGTCCTCGGCCAGAATTTCATCGCGAATCATATGCTGGACGGCTTGCACCACTTCGTCGCGCCCGCCGTAATTGAAGGCGACGTTCAGCACCAATCGAGAGTTCTGTTTTGTGGATTCCACCGCATAGGTAACTTTTCTCTGCAGATGAGGTGAGAGCTGGTCAAGCCGGCCAATATGGCGGATTTGCACACCCTGATCGTTTAGCTCATTCAGTTCTTTGTCGATCACATCCTCGAGAATACGCATCAAACCGGTGACTTCTTCACGCGGACGGCTCCAGTTCTCGGTGGAAAAAGCATAAATGGTCAGAAACTTAACACCAAACTCCACGCTGGCGCGAATGATACGACGCAGGTTTTCCGTCCCGGCATGGTGACCGGCCAGACGTGGCAAGCCGCGTTTTGAAGCCCAGCGTCCGTTGCCATCCATAATAATGGCGACGTGCGTTGGGACTTGCTCAACAAGGGTTTGGGGAATGGGTGTGTTCATAGAAATATGGATAAGTCACTAGTACATGTAGGCGTAAACGAATGGTGAGTTCGTAGTAGCGACTTCAGTCGCTAACCCGGCCTAAAAGCGACTAAAGTCGCTACTACAAGCTTATGGGTTATTTACGCCCAGGTGTACTAGACTTCCATAATCTCCTGTTCTTTGGCATGACCGATCTTATCGATAGCGATTACGAAATGATCCATCAATTTCTGGACATTGTCTTCACCATGTCGCAGGTCATCTTCGGAGATCATTTTTTCGCTCTCGAAATCTTTCATGTCCTTGATGACGTCGCGGCGAATGTTGCGCAGGGCCACGCGCGCCTCTTCCAAACGAGCATGCATATGTTTCACAAGATCCCGGCGGCGCTCCTCGGTCAGGGGCGGCAGGTTCAGGCGGATCTGTTTTCCATCATTGTTGGGCGTCAGATTCAGATCGGAGACCATGATGGCTTTTTCAATGGCTTTGAGAGTGGTCGGATCAAATGGCTTGATCAGCAACGAGCGCGCTTCGGGGACGCCGATGGTGGCCAGTTGGATCAATGGGGTGGGCGCTCCGTAATACTCCACTTGAAGTTTTTCCACAAGACCGGGGTGTGCGCGTCCTGTGCGGATACTCGATATATCTTCCTGTAAAACGTGGATGGCACCCTGCATACGAGATTCTGCATCTTTGAGAAGATCTTTGATCACCTCAACCTCCTGAAATTTAAAGTTTATTGACCTAAGGATACCCTAAAATCTAAAAATGCGCTACCGCGTCCTGCGAATAAATTGTGAACTTTTATAAACTGTTACGTATCTTTTCAATATTTCGGGGAAATTGTTGTTGGCGGGTGGTTTCGACACCTGCACTTGCCGCAGGTGCAAGTGTACGGCAGCGGGACAGCGCCGCTGCCTACTCAACCACCAAATATTGAGAAGTTACCAGTTACGTATCTTTTCAATATTTCGGGGAGATTGTTGTTGGCGGGTGGTTTCGACGCCTGCACTTGCCGCAGGTGCAAGTGTATGGCGGCGGGATAGCACCGCCGCACTCAACCACCGATTATTGAGAAGTACAGCTTTTCGTAAATACATTCCGCATTTCAATAACTAATTCTTTTGCGATAAGGCCATCAGTCACAAGTTAAGGAATTTGTTGGTCTGTCAAGAGAGGTGGTATAAAAACCAAAGGCGATGGGTTCTCACCTGTGTGTTTGCGTTTGATGATGCCAAAGAACTTAGCTTCGGCAGC
>JBARBA010000519.1:0-7375 GCA_049792555.1 Anaerolineales bacterium | reverse complement strand
ACGCTACACCCTGCTGCTGGATATGGGCAATATGGCGCTGTACCAGGGAAAAAGATAAATGCTTGCATTAGGTCTTGACCCCGGCACGGCCACCACCGGCTACGGGTTGGTCAGGTTGCTTGACGATGGCAGTTTGCAGTCTGTCGAATTCGGCGTGATTTCCACGCCGAAAGAGATGGATGCCGCCAAACGCCTGTCCATGCTCTACCACCGGCTCAACGAAATCCTGGCGGCTTTTCGCCCCGAAACCAGCGCCGTGGAAAAGTTGTTTTTCCAGAAAAATATCAGCACGGCAATTGCCGTCGGGCAGGCGCGCGGCGTGCTTTTGCTGGCCCTCTCCGAGGCCGGGCTGGCTGTGGCCGAATACACCCCCAATGAAGTCAAACAGGCCGTCACCGGCTACGGTTCGGCGGATAAACGTCAGGTGCAGGAGATGGTGCGTGTCCAGCTTGCCCTGGACGGCATCCCCAAACCGGACGATGCAGCCGATGCCCTGGCGATTGCCATTTGTCATCTCAGTACAAGGCGGTACGAATGATTGCAACGTTACGTGGTGAAATTACTCAAATTGAAGACAATGCCCTGATCGTTGAAGTCGGCGGGGTGGGGCTGCGCGTCTTTGCGCCCGCGCCGCTGCGCGACAAGCTCAAAACAGGCGAGACGGCTTTGCTGTATACGCACATGATCGTGCGCGAGACCGATCTGTCGCTTTATGGATTCGAAACGACGGCGGACCGCGCGCTGTTCACAACCCTGCTGGGCGTGGACGGCGTAGGGCCTAAGGTGGCGCTCTCGGTGCTTTCCACCCTCAACCTGGATACCGTACAACGGGCCGTTGCCAACGACGAGAGCGACCTGTTTGCCACCGTGCCGGGCATCGGCAAGCGGACGGCGCAAAAGATCCTGCTCTACCTGCATGATCGTCTGAAGCCAACCGGGGCGCTGCAAGCTGTGGCGGCCATGTCTGACACCGATTCGGAAGTGCTGGCCGCGCTGACCACCCTGGGTTACTCGGTCGTCGAGGGGCAAACCGCGCTGCAATCCCTGCCCAAAGACGCCCCCGACGATGTGGAACAGCGCCTGCGCATGGCGTTGCAATATTTTAGAAATTGATATGTTTGATGCAAAAGGTGACTGTCACTTCGCAAGTGACAGTCACCTGTCATCATGCCAGAGGAGAGTACCATGCTTGATCAAAAGATTGCTTTTGTAGGTTCAGGCGCGATGGGCGAGGCCATGATTGCCGGCCTCATCCGCCAGGGATTGTCGCGCCCCGAAAACCTGCTGGTATCCGACGTGCGCGCCGAACGTGTTCAGGAATTGCATGAGAAATACGGCGTCCAGCCGTTTACCGACAACAACCAGGCCGTCTTCGATGCGGATGTGGTGGTGCTGGCGGTCAAGCCGCAGCGCCTGACCGAAGCGCTCAAGGGCCTGAAAAACGCCATCCCGGCCACGGCGCTGGTCTTGTCCATCGTCGCCGGGGCGACCATCTCCAAAATCAGCAAGGGGCTGGCGCACCAGGCGGTCGTGCGCTCCATGCCCAACACCCCGGCGCAGGTCAGTCAGGGCATTACCGTCTGGTTCCCGGCACCGGCTGTCAGCGAGGCGCAAAAAGAAATGGCGCAGAAGATCCTGGGTGCTCTTGGCGAGCAGGTTCCGGTGGACGATGAGGGCTACCTCGATATGGCCACGGCGCTTTCGGGCAGCGGTCCGGCCTACGTCTTCCTGTTCATGGAAGCCATGATCGACGCGGGCGTCCACATGGGCTTTACGCGGCGCGTCTCTGAGAAGTTGGTGGTCGAGACCCTCAAGGGTTCGGTGGCCTATTACGAGGCGGCCAATCAAAAGGGCGAGACGCACTTGGCCGCGCTGCGCAACCAGGTCACTTCGCCGGGCGGCACAACGGCCCAGGCCCTCTACTATTTTGAAAAAGCCGGATTCCGCCCGGCGATTTCGCGCGCCATCTTTGCTGCCTACCAGCGCTCGCTGGAACTGGGCAAAGAGGCCCCGGCGCATAACACCGATGCGCATACGGCGGAAGATGCCGGGAAATAATGCAAAAAACGTCACGGGTCTTAAAGCCCCGTGACGTTTTTGTAACAATGTGTAAGTCGAAATTAATTGCGACTTACGGTTTACCCACCAGATGCGGGGAGTCGCCACGCTAATTCCGAAAGAACCAGTTGCGGCAGGCAGGTAGGGATGGCGTTGAGATGGTAGAATCATCTTCTCAGGTTTATTCCAGATGGGGTTGGAACAGGTTCTTGACGAATAAGGATGAAAGATGCACAACCACACGCATTCCCAATCTGGCGACGCTACGCGGCAGACTCTTTCCCGCCTGGCGCTTTCGCTTGGGTTGACGCTGGCTTTCGTGGCGGTCGAAGCCTTCGCCGGGGTGGCGGCCAACTCGCTGGCGTTGCTGACAGACGCGGCGCACAACCTGACCGACGTGATCGCCCTCGGCTTGAGCTGGTACGCCGTCCGCCTGGCGACGCGGCCCTCGAACGCGCGCAAGACTTACGGCTACCACCGCGCCGGGATCCTGGTGGCGCTGGTCAATGCCGCCACGCTGGGGATCATCTCGCTGGGGATTTTCTATGAAGCCTGGCAGCGTTTCCAGTCCCCGCCCGAAGTCCAATCCGGGATTTTGATCGGCGTGGGGCTGGTGGCTTTTGCCGTCAACCTGTGTACGGCGCTGCTCGTCAAAAAAGGCAGCGAACACGACCTGAACCTGCGTTCGGCCTTTGTCCACCTGACGGGTGACGTGCTTTCGACGGTTGGCGCAGTCATCGCCGGGGTGATCATCTACTTCACCGGCGCCAACTGGTTGGACGCGCTGGTCAGCGTCTTGATCGGCCTGCTGATCCTGTGGAATGCTTGGGGCATCCTGCGCGAAACGGTGGACATCCTGCTCGAAGCCACGCCGCGCGATGTGGATATGAGCGCCATGATCGCCGATATGGCCCAAATCAAAGGCGTGCTGGGCGTACACGACCTGCACGTCTGGAGCATTTCGAGCAGCCTGCGCACCATGTCTGCGCACATCCTGACCGACGATATTGCCATCAGCAGCGGGGCAGCCATCCAGGCGGCAATCAATGAGTTGGTGTCGCGGCGTTATAACATTTCCCACGCCACGTTGCAACTTGAGTGTTTGGGTTGCGCGCCGGATGCGCTGTATTGCGACATGAACGGGGCGGGATATTTGCGCGCTGACGATAAGTAACTCACCGTAAAAACGTCAATAACCGCACAGTTTATTCACGTTAAAACAAAACCCGGCGGGGATGAAAATCCGCCGGGCGGGGTTGTTTGGGCGCGCGGGTCACAGTCCTAATGCAGCGTGATGGCTTTGACTGCTTTTTGAAAAGCGGACCTGATGTGTTCTTGCTGGTCTGGCATGGTGGTGGAGATAAATACGAGCACACTGCGCTGGTCGGTGGCAACGACTGCCAGGAAATAATAGGCCGATTCGCCGCCTGCCTCGACAGAAAGTCCGTTATATTCCACTGAGGCATAGCTCTGGTTGCCAACCTGCTCCAGCTTGACTTCACCCGCCGGCTGCGCCAGTGAACCCTTCAAGCGCCCGATTGCAATTTGCAAAACCTGTTCGGCGGAGCCTTTGTCGGCCAGGGGCAAAATGGTGATTCCGATGGCTTTGCCGTCAGACTGTTGATAGCCTTTCCAATCATCCGTCAGGATGATGGTTGGAGATATATTACTGCCTCCCGGCTTGGCCACCCAGCCTGCCGGCGGTCTGACGCTGATCCAGCGCCCCGGCTGGTCTTGAAAGAATTCATTCCCCGAAGTTCTCGTCAGGGTTGGGGTTGCCGGCGTCGCCTGACATGCCGTCAAAACAAACACAACCAGGGCTGCCAGCGCGATATAGAGATTTCTTTTCATATTTTTCCTTAAACCTTGTTCAGAATGGATTGTGTAAATCTGACCGGTTATACCACGCAATGCGTTTTTGTAACCGGCGCATTTTGTCGGTTCTTTGGTGAGCAACTTCGTATTTCGGGATTAATCCCGAAATACGAAGTTGGGTAGATTACCCCGTAAAATTGCCGGGGCAGGCGGTAGATTCCCAGGGAGCCGTTTTTTTTGCGCGGGTGCGTCGGTGAACCCAGAAAAAAACAAAACCCGGCGGGGGAGGGACAACCGCCGGTGGGGACTTTGTGGAACAGGTTATTTCGTATTTCTCGCTACTCGACCAGTTGCCCGATCTTTTCCAACAGGTCGGGTATATCCTTTGTGGCCGTCTTCCAGACTTCGTCCCAATCGACCAAGTCATAGGCATGGATAAGGTGGTCGCGCATCCCGGCCATCAATGCCCAGGGGATTTGCGCATGTGCGGCGCGGAATTCTGTCGACAAACGCTTCACGGCTTCACCGACGACCGTCAGTTGGTATAAAACTGCCGAACGGGTTTTCCAATCGTCAACAAACGCATCTTTTTCAACACCATCCACAAACGCCACGATCAGTTGCGCCGCGTTGATAATGTCTTTCAAGACGACGTCATCTCGATGTTTGGACATGTGCGCTTTCAGGCAAAGAATACAGCACTTTTGCCGTGCCTAGAATTTCAGAACGCAGCAACGCATTGCGGCTTTGTTCCAGCGCGCGGCGGGTGACCAGGTCCACCTCGCGCCCGAAGAGTTCTTTTAGTTCCTGCTTCATTTGGATATGCTCAAAAAGCCCCCAGTCGCTCTGCGCGGCAAAGGAAACCAGCGCGTCGATGTCGCTTTGCGGGGAAAAATCATCGCGCAGCGCAGAGCCAAACAGCGCAAACTCCACCACTTGCCAACGCTTGCAAAAGGCGGCAATTTTTTTGCGTGGAAAGGAAGTTTGTGCGATAACCATGCTTTAATTATACTTCGCTTTCGTTTCTTGATTTTTGACGAAAGCGCACAGTTGTTGTAGATGGTTTCCCAACGCGGCCAGGCCGCTCGAAATCAGGCCCAGCCTTCGGCGGCCAGGGCGTCGTGCAGTTCGTCGGGGTGGTGGCGGCAGCGGAATTCCAGGCGGCTGGACTCGGCGTGCGCTTTGTTGTAGGGCATGCCTTTTGCCATGCGGTTGCGTTCGTGCAACTCGTGCAACAGCACAAAGCCCCTTTCTTTTTCCTCGATGGCATCGTCGATCCAGACTTCGCCCTTAGGGATGAATTCATAAACGTGGTCATGGCCGCCGGCCGTGAAGTCGATGTCGAACGCGCTGCGCACCAGCCGGCCGTTCACAACCCATACGCTGACGCCATTCTCCAGTTTCTTCCACAGGGTCTCGTGGACTTTGGCGGCGTCCAGCAGCTTTTTGCCTCGATGTGTTGCTTTGCGGACGTCCCCGGCGCGCCGCCTTTCTTTGCGCTCGGCCTGATCGGCCTGTGTGATAGCAGCGCTGTAAGATGCGCCTTTCGCCATCAGGTCATGCTCGACCAGCAAATGATCGATGAAGAACGCGCGCTCGTTGTGTTCGGCTTCCTGGTCGATCCAGAACTCCTTCTCGGGGATATACGGATAGCGGTAGTGCTGGCCGAAATTCGTGAACTCTTCATCGATATGCCCGCGCACATAAGCGCCATCAACGATCCAAACCTGGTAATCGCCTCGCGTTTCGTACTTATCCAGATACGGTGGAACGTGGCCTTCGCGTTCAGATGGTGAAAGATGCTGTCCTGTGTTGCTTAAAACCTGCTTCCAACGCATACCGTGAATGGGAATGCCTTTCTTCCCCTTTCCGACCAAATTAAGTGGCACAAGCACAAATTCATTTAACCATTGAGAAATCATGAAGTCTGTATAACCTGCCAGCGCATTATCAACCGCCAGCGCTCCCAATTGCTCACAATAGATATGATCGTGGGCATTCGCGGGCACTGCGCGAATATTGTGGCGAGGTTCGTTTATAAATACTGATATGGGACGGCCACCGGCATCACAGATTTTGTCCTCAAGCATTCCCTTGAACTGAGTTGTGAACGGATTACCACTCTTTTCGAGAATCGTTCCTACACCCTCTGCTACGACCACAACCGCATGAGGACTATGGGGTGGTTTGCTTTTAACGATCCGCCCAATATGTTCTATGGCTTCGTCAATATAGGCTTTCGTTTGCTCTGCCTCCATGGACAAGAAGACTTCCGGGATCAATACCAGATCAACATGCCCACTGGCCAAGGCTGCATTGGCAGCCACAAAACCCGATTCGGCCCCAAAGAGTTCGATCAGGCAAATTCGTCTCGTCGAAGCCGCTTCAGTGTGCAGCGTGTTAATCACTCTTGTGGCTTGCGCTACGGCAGTATCGAAACCAAAGGATGGATTTACCCAAAGAATATCATTATCCATCGTTTTGGGGATGCCGACGATGCTGCGCGTTGGATTTGCCAGGGCAAGCCGATGCGCCATTTTTAACGACCCGTCGCCGCCAATGATGTAAAGAATATCAATGAGACTATTCTCAAGATTGGCAGTAATTTCCTTTACCATTTGGGAAAGAGCATCGGCTTTGCTCAGTTCTTTATTGCCAAAGTACCGCACCATACCCAACCTGGATCCGCCATCATCCAGCCATTCTTCTGTTATGGTAGGGTTGAGCGCAACCAGATTATCGGCAAGATGGCACAATCCCCAAAAGCTATCGTAAACGCCAAAAACACTGCCATCATTATTCATCGAATAGGTATCACAATGGCGTTTTACAACGCTATGGATGACGCTATGCAATCCCGGAGCCAGGCCGCCGGTGGTAACAATGGCGACGCGAACATTCCGGGGATCGAACCGCAGGTCGGCTCTAGGCCCGGCCTCCAGAAAAGAAGGGATTTCGAGCTTCTTTTCCTGGAAGGCTGAAAGCAATTCCATGTCTGTGCTAACGGCTTTACGGGCAGCAGGCGGGCGAAAAGAGCCTAAAATATCCTCGGAGACCGTATTCTTGGTAACCGGTTTATCTCCGAGTATTTTGATGTCTGTATCAAACACCGTGCCATTGGCAATGTGTTCGAGAAGAATTTTGTGCTCGCTGGCAAAACTAAAATCTTTTCTTCTACCTTCCATGATCTGACCTCCTGTAGAGAATACTACCCGACGAGAGACGGGTTGCAGCATGGGATGATTTTACCACCGGCCAAATGTTTCCCCCGCAAAAACAAAACCCGGCGGGAGATGGACACCGCCGGGCCGGATCAGGTTATTCTGTTTTCGCGGGAGCGGCTGCCGCCGCTGCCTTGCGGACGGGGCGCTTGCGCTCGCTCTTGCGGATGCCGCCGATCATTTCATATTGCGACGAGTTGTCGCCATAAATGCCTTTGATGCCGTTGCGCACGCGCTTGACCTGCTCCCACATATCCGAGCAGACTACGTCTTGCTGGTTT
>JBARBA010000518.1:0-10279 GCA_049792555.1 Anaerolineales bacterium | reverse complement strand
ACCCGGCGCTCTTTCGTCTATGGGTGGTTCCTTATGGGCCAACGCGCTCCACGCTGTAAGCGCCGGGCGCAGCCTCCAGGGTGGGTTCGATGAGCACAGGCGTAACATCTCCCTGAATGAAAACGGCAGGTTGAAGCGCACTCTTCCAGGCAGCGATCCAGGCAAAAGGCCCGCCGCTCACCCGTCCGCAGCCGGGGATCAAGAACGAATTCAACCCAAGCGTACCGTGCGCCCTTGTTGGAGAGTCGATCACGCCACCGGCGTAGAAGCTGCCGGTAAACGAGAATTTTCTATCCACGATGGGGGTCAACGGCCCATGCGTGATCTTGAAATTGCCGCAACCGGTGACACGGATGTAAATGGCAAAGTTACCCACACGAGCCTGGTTGGCGGTAACGTAGAACTCCAGGCCAGACCCGCTCCAGAAACCGGCTGTGGGTGTAAGCAGGATGTTAAAAGGTTTGAACGCGCTGTAGGTTTGCCAGACGCCGCCCACCATTGCCTGCACGCGCCATTGATAGCCGCTATAGCCCAGGCTCGTTGTCGGCGTGCTCGAACAAGCGGCGGCTCCACACACGCCGGAAGAAACTATTTTCGCGTACACCAGCCTGGCGCCTTGCCAGAGCTGGTACTGATACTGCGTGGCCCCGGCAATTTTGGACCATTGATAAGCCGGCGTCGTATCTTTGATTGCGCCTGTGGGGGCGATGGTGATTGGAACAGGTAAATTCCTGAGCGCGAACGTGACAGGATTGGAAAAACCGGTTGCCGAAGCGCCGACCGTATAACCGCCCCACTGACTGTTGGCCGTGAAGGTCGATGCAGTGGCAAGCCCGCTGCTGTCGGTGACTGCGGAGGTAGTATAGGTCTTGGTATCGGCAAAGACACCGCCGGGGCCGGAGGCAGGAGCGGTAAAAGTGACCTTTACGCCGGGGACCGGGCTGCCAACGCTATCCATCACATAGGCTGCCAGTGGGATGCTGTAAGGAAAGCTGATTGGGCTGGTTTGGCCGGAACCGGCATAAATTTGGAATGAAGCGGCTGCGCCCGGCAACTGGTACTCATACGCGCCCATGTCACAGGAAGCGCCCGCCGGCCTCGCCACCCCGCGCTGGTCGCGGGCCGGGCAGGTTGCCGGGTTGGCGGCGTCAATGGCCGGGCTGCCCGGTAACAAGGGCACGTAGCCCGCCGGGGAGCCGATCAACTGTCCAAGCCCGGCGCTGACGTCCGTAATGTCGCCAGCCTGGGGTGTGAAAGAGCAATCAGCAGTATTTCCGATCAGGTTATGGCCCGCGCTGGTGACGTCGCCTGTGCAATCGGAACGAATGCCGCTTATATTGACATTCTCGGCGATAATGCTGCTTTCGAGTATGACCATATCCTGGAGCGCCGCAATGCCGCCGCCTGAGCGCGCGCTGTTATGGGCGACCGTTGTGTTATGCAGGGTCAGGGTGCCAGAGTAATTGCATATCCCGCCGCCGGCTCCCCAGCCGGGGGCATTTGCAACGTTCCCGCTGATGGTGCTGTTGCTGATCGTCAGCGCGCCGCGGTTGTAGATGCCGCCGCCGCAGTCGTTGCTGTTCGTATTGCCCGTGATGGCGCTGTTGCTGATCACCAGGGTTCCATAACTGTTATAGATTCCAAAACCGAGGCCGTCGCGCACAACGCTGTTGTCGACGATCAGGGCGCTGGCCGGGGCCGGGCCATCGACGAAGATGCCGCCCTGGTTGCTTTTGCTGATGATAAAGCGATCAAGGCTGGCAGTGGAACCGTTATCGATGGTAACTCCCCGCCTGGCCAACTGCCCATTAATAATCGTCATCCCATCCTGTGCGGTGAACGTCGCATTCCAGCCGCCCGAAAGAGAGATGCTTTTATCGATCAACACCACCTGGCCGCCCGAACCCGTGTACGCCCCCGTTGCGACTTGAACGGTATCGCCTGCCAGCGCCTTCCCGATTGCGCCGTCGATGCTGGCGCAGGGAGCGCCCGGCGCGGCGCAGTCGTTGGAGTCGTTGCCGGTGGTCGCCACGTACCAGGTGATATTGGCCAGCGCAAAGGTTGCCGGCGCGCCAACGCCGTCCACGCTGGCAAGAACGGAATAAGCGCCCAAAATGCCATTGGCTGTGAACGGGGCGGTCGCAGCGATCCCGCCGGCATTCGTAGTTGCCGAGGTGATATTCCCGCCGGAGTCGGCGAAGGTCCCGCTTGCGCCGCTGGCGGGCGCGGTGAACGTGACCGTCGCCCCGCTCACCGGGCTGCCCAGGCTGTCGAGCACGGCAGCCTCCAAAGGCCTGTCAAACGCCGCAAACGGGGCGGCGCGCTGGGGTGAACCGTCGAATACCGCGATGCGGACGGGGGATCCGGGGACAGTGTATTCGTAAGCCCCGATGTCGCATGGTCCCACGCGCGGCGCGCCGCGCTGGTCGGTCGCTGCGCAGGCATCGCCCCCGCTCCCGGGCGTGGCCGGGTTCCCGGCGTCGATGGCCGGGCTGCCCGCCAAAAGCGGATAATAAGCGGGGGAGCCGACCAGGGATCCCAGGTTCGGGCTGACGTTGGTCAGGTCGCCGGCGGCGGCTGTAAAAGCGCAGCCGCCCGTGTCGTCGCCCAGGAGGTTGTAACCCGCCGAGCCAAGCGCGCCCGAACAATCCGGGCCGGCCGCTGCGGTGTTGCCGGCCAGCAGGGAATTTTTCAGCGTGGCTGCGCCGTAAACCTGGTAAATGCCGCCGCCGCGGTTGCTGGCGACATTGGCGCTGACGGTGGCGTTGTTGAGCGTAGCTATGCCGCTGCTGGCCAGCCCCGCGCCGTCGCTGGCAATGTTGCCGCTGATCGTCGTGTTGTCGAGCGTGAGCGAACCGAAATTGTACAGGCCGCCGCCGCCATAGCCGGCAGCCGAGTTGCCGCTGACGGTGCTGTTGTTGATGGTGAGCGTTATCCCGTTGTAAATGCCGCCGCCGTTTCCATAGCTGAGGTTATCGCGGATGACGCTATCGTTGATGGTCAACGCGCCGCCGCTATACAGACCGCCGCCCCAACCGCCGGCCGTATTCCCGCTGACGGTGCTGCCGTTGAGGGTGAGTGTGCCGGTACTGTAGATGCCCCCGCCGCTGCCGCTGGTCGTGTTGTCGCTGATCGCGCTGTCGTTCAGCGTCAAGTCGCCCTGGTTGTCGATGCCGGGGCCGCCGCCGTTCCGCACTTCCAGCCGCCCGACGATGGCGGCCACGCCCGAATTGACCAGCATGCCTGCGCGCGTTGCCTGCCCGTCGATGGTGGAAATTCCATTTTGTGCGGTAAAACCCGCGTCCCACCCGCCTGAAAGTGTAATGGCTTTATCGATGGTGACAACCTGCTGATCGGCGCCCGTGTAGGTTCCTATGGCAACCAGGACCGCGTCCCCGGCGCCGGCCTTAGCGATCGCGCCGTTGATCGTCAGGCAGGGCGACGCCGCAGCGGCGCAAGTGTTGGCATCCGAACCTGTAGCAGCCACATACCAGTTTGACGGGCCGCCCGCCCTGGCGGGTTGAACGTCCCGCAAACCAAGCAGCAGCGCCAGCAAGGTCAGCGCAAAAAGGTAGAAAATTTTCGAAACGGGTTTCATTATGTATTCTCCTGGGGATGGCATAGTCTAACTTCGATCAGTTTATAGCGTAAAGGGTTGGGGGTACCCCTGCTGGCGCGGTTGATTAAAGCCTGATTTAGGGAAAGGAACATCTCACCTTTGTGAGTATAGCACGGCAAATTTTCAGCCGGATGAATGAATTTGTTAGCTTCCGAATATCGGTTTTGTTCAGCGTTTGGAAGCGAATCCACCGGCCAACGACCTGCCGCATGCCGGGAAATACAAGACTTCCGAAGTCTGCGAGACTTCGGAAGTCTTGGGTTTGTATGGATGACCGGCTTATTTTACCGGTCTGAAATCGGCAAAGGTTTTGCCGTTAAGGTAATCGGGGAAGGTGTGGATGGCGTTGACTTGCAGATAGCAACGCTCCGGGTGTTCGGCCCAGCCGCGCGCCAACCCAATGCGCAAATATACTTTGCGGGATCGGAGCATTTTGGATAGTTCTGATGCAATTTGCGACGGCGAGTGATTTTCACCCCGCAGGCTGTCGCAGTAATAATGCCAGGTCAGGTCGGTAATTTTGATGCGGTAGGTGCGCTTCTGGTTATCGATAAACCGCAGGCGATAATTCCAATTGCCATTGACGTCCTGCTCATACTTCACCTCCAAAATATCCTTGGGAAGGATCGTGCCAATGGAACGAGGGCCGCAGCCGTCCATTACATAATTGCCCTGGTCGCCGTGAACCGTCTGCTCGAAAATGGCTTCCACATTCTCGAAAAGCGAATTGTTGAGCAACCGTTCGCGCTTATCGTCTTCCACACGCCGAATGAATTGTACCGAGTATGGGTTGTAAACGTAGTCTTCTGAATGGGGCGGCTGCGGTCGCGGGCGCACCAGGTTATATTCGACCAGGGCAAAAGGAAAAACGATGGGCTGGCAACCCTCGAATAAATATTTTTCGTCGATGCCG
Organism: Anaerolineales bacterium; assembly: GCA_049792555.1. GTDB lineage: Bacteria > Chloroflexota > Anaerolineae > Anaerolineales > Villigracilaceae > UBA5195. The sequence continues at coordinate 5,747 of JBARBA010000518.1, read as the reverse complement.
GGCGGCGGCAATATGGGTCGGATGCAGCATCCATCTTTGTCGTAACCGGCAACGCAGACGCAGCCTCGGCGCATCCGGGTCAGGTCGGTGATGGCCAGTTGGGTTTTCATAGGTGGACAATTTCCAGGTTGGGCCAATGCCGGGCCAACCGCTCCGCCACCAGTCGACGGTGGCACTGTTCAGGCGTGGACTCGCTGCACAGCAAGCAGCCGGGAACCGTTTCGAAGATCGAGCGATCCAATTCGGCGGGGATGTTCCTTTCGTCCAAAAGCGTTTCGAAGCGCCCCACGTAACGCGGCCAATCGCCGTCCTCGCGGTAATCTTTCAGGATTTCTTTGGTCGGGGCCAAAACAGGCAGGTGCAGGTACTCGCATCCCCCGACCAATTCATAAAGAAAGTAGGGCAGGTCTTCCTGCCGGGCAAAAGCGGAAAGCTGTCCGTGTGGGTTGACGCGAATGTCGATCAAGCGCCGGACGCCATGCTCGCGCAACAGCCCGAAGAATTCCCGGGCGTTTTTCTGGGTAAAGCCAATCGTGTAGAGTTTCATGGGCAAACAGGGGATTACGAAAAGAGAGAGGGTTGGTCGACCGGCGGCGCGCTCACCGAAACCAGCAGGGAGGCTGCGCTGAAAACAACGCCATCTCCCCGAATGTGCTGGACTTTCACTTCCGGGTGTTCGCGCAGGATGTATTTGGCGATCAGGTGATGGCGATGACAGAGCGCCGGGTCTTCTTCGCTGCACATGATGGCGGTGGTTTGTTCGTCGGCCATTTCCAACAGGCGTTCGATGCCCTTGATGAACCAGTCGCGCTTCATGACTTCGGGGTAATCGACTTCGTGCAGGTAATTTGCATCTGCGGGGGGCAGGACTCGTTTTTTGTAGCAGGTTGCGTCGCTTGGGCGTCCCCCCAAATATTTCCCGGCAAAAGCATATTCGATATTGTGCTGCGGCAAAAGATGTTCGAGATTGGCTTTGTTGAATTGCGGCTGGAAACGGCTGGCCGGCGCGGTGCGCACATCCACCAGCGTCATGACGCCATTCTCGTCCAGCAAGTGGATGAGTTTATCCAGGCTGTGGGCGCTGTGCCCAATCGTAAAGAGTCTCATAAGGCTATTTTAGTATCAGTTCAATATTTCGGGGAGATTGTTGTTGTATGGTGGTTTCCCCCTGCCGGGGGCTACGCGGTACGGCGGCGGAACAGCATCGCCGCCTACTCAACCACCGATGATTGAGGTGACACCTATTTTATTACAAAACGAAACGGAATATCGAAGGAATGGATTTTTCTCTGGTCGGGAAAAACGTCAGCCTTTCATCTTGAGCGACGAGGCAATCACGCCCACCAGGATAATAAAGGCCAGGAAAACGGCTCCCAGGGCAAGTGAATTATCTCCGCTTTGGGGGCTGGCTGCGGCCCCACTCCCGGGACTCGGCGTGGCGGTGAGCAAAACGGAAGTCGGAGTGGGCGTGGGAGTGGAAATCTTCGGCGTTGCCGGGAGCGTAGGCGTCAGACTCTCTTTGGGAGTGGGGACCGGCTGCGTCGCGCCCTTTTTTACCAGCAGTCGCTGCCCTTCGTAGACGGTGTTGTCCTCGCCCAGGTTGTTCAACCTGCGGATTTGCTCCATGGTGGTGCCGTAATAAATGGCGATGCTCCACAGCGTTTGGCCCGATCGGACCAGGTGAAAAACGTCCCCGTCGGGGCGGGCGGTGCTCAAGGCCACCGGCACGATGTATTCTCCCGGCGCAAGCGGCGTCCCATTAATCGATTTGCCCCCATTGATGATGTCCGGCAGGCGCGTAAGAAAATCGTTTGCTTCGGATTGCTGCTGCCCCGTGCGGGTCCGCAGCGCCGTTTCGATCACAAAAACGATTTGATCCACGCCCCATTCGTTTTTGCCGGTAGCGACCCCCACGCCAATATCGCTGCGGTCTGCGGAGAGCATGGTGTTCGTGTGTTCTTCGTCGCCGCTGGAGACCCAATAGTGGATTTGGTCGATTGCGCCTTGCGCGCTAAAGGCGACGCTCCAGTTTTCGGAGCGATAGCCATCCAGCGTGAGATCGCCCGAAAGCGGGTAGTCTTCCATGATCAGCCATTGCCCAAGCGTCAACCCGTACGGACGCCAGTGCCCGGATTCATCTGCGGCGATCCCATTGGCTTCGGCCTGGGCAACTTGCATCAGGGCCGGGTGGATGGTCAGCGCCGGGAGGCTGTACGAGGCGCGCAGGTTATTGACTTCCAGGATCAAATCGCCGGTGGAAGGGACGGTAAACGGGCCGGCTGTGGGCGACGCATCCTGTCGACCAGGGCTTGCTCTAACGGTTTGCTGGCCCCAGAAACACAAGAGCACCAGGACGATGCAACCGACCGCAAATTGTCTTATGGGGATGTGTTTGGCAGATGGATGTCTCATAGTATTTATACCTCATCATGCGCCAAAAGGTTGGGGGGATACTGCCGGGAGTTTTTCGAACCCTTCATCTTCCTTTTTTCGATTCTATCACACCCCCTTCCCCCTTCTTTTTGGTGGCTGCTTCCCATGCCCTGCTAACCGGTGGTTGAGTAGGCGTACTTTGCCGTATCGAAACCCGTCGCCTGCTCAACCACCGATGTACATCTATCTCTTCAGCGTCCGGTACTTCACCCGATGCGGCATATCGGCAGTCGTGCCGTAGCGCTCGTGGTAATCCTTCTCATAATCCGACCAGTTGCCCAGGAACAGGCGCGCCTGGCTGTCGCCTTCGAAGGCCAAAATGTGCGTCGTGATGCGGTCGAGGAACCAGCGGTCGTGGCTGACCACGATGGCGCAGCCCGCAAAGTTTTCGAGCGCCTCTTCCAGGGCGCGCAGCGTGTTGACGTCCAGGTCGTTGGTCGGCTCGTCGAGCAGGATCACGTTCGCGCCCTGCGTCAGCGTCTTGGCCAGATGGACGCGGTTGCGTTCGCCGCCCGAAAGCGTATCGACGGTCTTCTGCTGGTCCGCGCCCATGAAGTTGAACGACGAGACGTAGCCGCGCGAGTTGATCGTGCGCTTGCCGAGCGTGATGTTGTCGTTGCCGCCTGAAATCTCCTCGTAGACGGTCTTGGACGGGTCGAGGCTGCGGCTCTGGTCGGCGTAGGCCCATTTGACCGTTTCGCCAATGCGGATGCTGCCGCTGTCGGGCTTTTCCTGCCCGGTGATCATTTTCAGCAGGGTGGTTTTGCCCGCGCCGTTGGGGCCGACCACCCCGACGATGGAACCGGGCGGGATGCTGGCGCTGAAGTTCTCCAGCAACAGACGGTCGCCGTAGGCTTTGCTGACCTTGTCGATCTCGATGACGATGTCGCCCAGGCGCGGGCCTGGCGGGATGTAAATCTCCAGGTCTTCACGACGCTGCTCGTTTTCCTTGCTCAAGAGCGACTCATACGCTGTGACCCTGGCCTTGCCCTTCGACTGCCGCGCTTTGGGCGACATGCGGATCCATTCCAGCTCGCGCTCCAGGGTTTTCTGCCGTTTCGACTCGGACTTCTCTTCGAGCCGCAGCCGGTTCTGTTTCTGCTCCAGCCACGACGAGTAATTGCCCTTCCAGGGGATGCCGTAGCCGCGGTCCAGCTCCAAAATCCAACCGGCCACGTTGTCGAGAAAATAACGGTCGTGGGTCACGGCGATGACCGTGCCCTTGTAATCGCGCAGGTGATGCTCCAGCCAGGCCACGGACTCGGCATCCAGGTGGTTGGTCGGCTCGTCGAGCAGTAAAATGTCCGGTTCCGTGAGAAGCAGTCGGGTCAGGGCCACACGGCGGCGCTCTCCGCCGGAGAGAATCTTGACGGGCGTATCCGGCGGCGGGCAGCGCAGCGCTTCCAGGGCCAGTTCCAGCCGCGCATCCAGGTTCCAGGCGTCGATCTGGTCCAGCTTTTCCTGGAGCTTGGCCTGCTCTTCGATCAGCGCGTCAAAGTCCGCGTCCGGCTCGGCGAATTTGGCGTTGACTTCTTCGTATTTGGCGAGCATGTCGACGATGGGTTTGACAGCCTCGCGCACCACCTCGATGACGGTCTTGCTGTCATCCAGCTTCGGCTCCTGCTCCAGCAGCCCGACGGTGTAGCCCTTCGACCTGGAGATTTCGCCGATGTAGTTCTCGTCGATGCCGGCCATAATGCGCAGCAACGTCGATTTGCCCGCGCCGTTCAGGCCGAGCACGCCGATCTTGGCGCCGTAATAGAAGCCGAGCGAAATATCGCGCAGCACCTGTTTGTTGGGCGGATGGATGCGCCCAACTTTGTTCATGGAGTAAATCACTTGGGTATCGGATGTCATAGGGAGACCTTGCGCCTGTTAAATTTACTTATCGGGAAAAATAGTTGCGATTGAGCCAATCGGACAGCCCATCGAGACCCGGGAACAGAACACGTTCGGTGATATTCGCCTGGTCGAGTTTATCCCGAATTTCCCATTTTTTGTCGCCGGGGATGATGATTTTTCTACAAAGATGGGGCCGGTTGAGAAACCACTCCTCCGACGATGCCTGGGGATCCGAGAGGATTGAAAAAAGACCAAACTGGTTGATGATGCGATCGTCCATCGAGGGAGGCTCAAAGAAAATCAGGAAGCCGTCTTTTGAAAGCTGGTCGGGATAAGTCATCAACTTCCATGGATCCAATTTGCTGCTCGAAAGCATTTCAATATCAAAAGATGCCGATCCTACATCCTGCAATTGCGTTCTTAATGAAAGCGGCATTTCTTGCTGCACCTGGTAAATATCCACCATCCATATCAGGCCATCGGCCTGGATATATTGCATGTTTGCCGTCGCAAAATGTAAAGCAACCAGTGGAGAGTAAGTCCAATCCAATAAGCGGGTCGCCAGGCCATGGTGCTGGGCGATTGCAAGCCAATGCCAGACGGTGTCCTTTGAAACGACATCTCGATGAGCATATTTCTTGAAGTTGCGAAGTAAATGTTTCTCCAACCTGGGTATCCAATTTGGGTCATTCTTGGCAAGCCGCTGGAGTGTTGTAACCAATTTATAATCCGAACTATCCAGGCCTCTAAAGACAAATGAACTTTTAAATCGCTTGATATCCGGCCTCCAGGATTCTGCGTAAAGCACGTTCAACGCATGTTCCCAGCTTTTGATAACAACGGTTTGGATATCCGGTGGCATGGTAACGTCCTGTTCTACTGTTCTACTGGAATTAGCATTCCCCGATTTTGTTTATGGAGTAGATGGCCTGGGTATCGGATGGCATGGGATGATTTTACCCTAATAAAAAAACGAGTAGCTATTCGACGCTTGCCGCCCATGCGCGCGGATCATTTACTTCGGTCATATAAAACCTGGCCGCGCGTAAGAATCTCCTGCACGAAGAAATCTTTTGCCCCAAGCGCCTTTTCTATTTCTTCGGGTGTCTTAACCAAAATATCCACAGGGAACGGTCTTGGCAAAAGCAAACGCGATACGGCCCAACTTCTTTCTTTGAGCGATGCGTTTGTTTGCATGATGACCAGCAAATCCACATCGCTGTCAGGGTTGGGCATTCCGTAGGCATAAGAACCAAACAGGACGATTTTTTCGGGGTTTAATTCCCTGACGATCTTTTGGATGGCCGGACGCAGCGATTTACCCACCGAAACTTTTAATCCCACCGGCACAGTTTCAGGGCGGCGCAATCGAGATGTTTTTACGGGGTAAACGGTAGCAACCATGGGATGGGATAATTTCCTGGCTGGGGATCGGACCAGGTACTGTGATTTTACCTTACTTATGCGTGGAT
>JBARBA010000517.1:0-2977 GCA_049792555.1 Anaerolineales bacterium | reverse complement strand
TTCTCTGCCCAGGACACTTTTTCTTCTTCCGGCTTTTTAGACAAATCTTACTTCTACCTGCTTTTCATAGGATGGCATAAAGTGTAACCGATCTTGCCACTCCTGCAAGATGTGGGTAATAGACAGCAAGTTAGAGAGTGAACATGAAGATGAATGAGACGGCATCCAATGGACTTTAAGGATTATTACGCAATATTAGGTGTACCGCCGACTGCCGACGCGAAGGCGATCAAGCAAGCCTTTCGGCGGTTGGCGCGCGAACATCACCCGGATGTCAACCCGGGTAACAAAGCAGCAGAAGAGAAATTCAAGACGATTAATGAGGCGAACCAGGTTCTGTCGGATACGAAACAACGCAAGCAGTATGATGAACTGCGGGCGCAATACCAGCAGTGGCAGCAGCAGGGTGGCCGTCCACAGGATTTTGACTGGCAGAACAGGTCGGCGTCCGGGACCGCTGGCGCGTCGCAACCCGGCCAGGCGGCCGGTGCTCAGTACGCCAACCCCGAAGACATGGAAGACATGTTCGGAAGCGATTCGCCGTATTCCGATTTTTTCGCCAGTCTCTTTGGGCGCGGCAAAAGCCGGGGCGCTCCGCCCGGTTCACGTCGCCCCGTGCAAGAACCGGGACTACGTCGCGGAAGGGATGTGGAGTACGAAGTCGACCTGACCCTGGAAGAGGCCTTTCAGGGCGCAGAACGCCTGTTGGACATCGATGGGCACCGCATCAAAGCCGGTATTCCGGCGGGTGTGCGCAGTGGGTCACGCGTCCGCCTGGCAGGCCAGGGAGAGCCGGGCCGAAATGGTGGTCTGGCCGGAGACTTGTATTTGATCACCCAGGTTCTGCCCCATAAGACTTTCGAACGCATTGGCGATGACTTGCACATGGATGCGCCGGTGGATATCTTCACGGCGATTGCGGGGGGCGAAATCCGCATTTCATCCCTGGAGCGGCCATTGATCCTGACGATTCCGCCCCGCACCAACGCCGGACGGAGTTTCCGCCTGCGCGGCAAGGGCATGCCCCACCTGGGTGATCCCAAAACGCGCGGCGATCTGTTTGTATTGGTCAAGCTCGTGCTACCCGAACCGCTCACCGACCGGGAAGTCGACAGCATCCGCGCATTGGCATCCTCCCGGTCCAACCGTTCTTAAGCGAGGCAATAAGATGATCCCCGAAAATCCATCCCCGAAAAGGTATTGGTATGGGCCATACGAAGGCTATGAGTCGCGCAGCCGGCGCCGTTTACAAGAAGATTTGGGGGTCGATAAGGCTGCGGCTGAGGCCATCCTGCACCTGCGCAGCCAGGTAATTGAATTACAGTCTCATATTCGCCAGTTGGAAGCCGAGTTGACCGCCCAAAATACCAACCAGCAAATGCGCCTGGCTCAGTACCGCGAAGTCTATTACGAGGCCACCTGGATCGAACTGGAATTCCGGGAATGATGTTGCGGAGAGTTCGTAACTTCTCAATATTGGGTGGTTGAGTAGGCAGCGGTGCTGTCCCGTTGCCGTACCCTGGCACCGCCCGCCAGGGCAGGTGTCGAAACCACTTGTAATAACAATTCCCCCAAAATTTTGAGAAGATACGAGAGTTCTGTAAATCTCGATAAGCGCATTCAAAAATCCCAGGCAGCCATACCGGCTGCCCGGCGCCTGGCATGGAATTACCTGCATCAGGTAGTTGAATCCACACCCTGACGGGCACACGTCCAACAGGCGCAATGCCTCCCCCAAGTGGCGGAGATAAAACCTCCCCGACCGCAGGATGTGGCCGGGGAGGCTTTGTTGTAAGATAGATTCAGGCCTCATACGGGCCTATCAGTTCCAGGTACTGTCACTGGTGGTCATCACTCAAACCACCATCATCATCTGAGCGAATCGCTCAAAAAGGAGAAATCTCATGTTATGGACAATTATCGTAGTTCTATTCATCCTGTGGCTGCTCGGCTTTTTCGGTGGGAGGATTAGCCCAAGCTTCCCGCAAACTGGCGGTTGGATCCATGCCCTGATCGTTATCGCCGTCATTCTCGTCATATTGCGCGTGGTAGGGATCGTTTAGATCTGTGCCTTGTTGAAAATGGAGGGAGGCAGCCAGACAGGCTGCCTCCCTCTGAGTAATCCAAGGCAGGAGACTCCCAAGTGGATCGTAGCCCAACCCGGCGGGGTATCACGCGGATTGTTGTATGCATTATAGCGATCGCGTTGTTGGCGTTCAGCCTGGCGGCCTGCTTCACCCCGGCCAGCGCCAGCGCAGGTTTCGCCGCGCCCCTGCCTGCACCTGTGGCTGCGCCACACGCGCAGGCACAGGTGTGCGGCGACGGCTCCGCCCCGGATTATGGCTTCACCTACGATTTGCAGCAGGCGCATTGGTTGGTAGGCTGGGAGGGCTATGCCTCGCAACAGGCGGTGGCCAAGGTGGACGCGATTCTCGACCAACTGAATGCAGATTCCATTACGCAGACGATGATCCTGATCCTGCCGCAGGAGCAGGTCGGCAACCGGGTCAACTGCGCCGTGCATTTCCTGCGTTATATGCAGCTCGGCCAGCCGACGGGCGAACGCAAGGATAACGGCTTTGTCTTTTTGATCGTTGTTGAACCCACCGCCATCGACGTGCATTACGGCGTGGGCCTGGGCCTGCCTGCGCTGACCGCCTCGGACCTGACGACTCTGAACCGCGCCGCCGAGGATGCTTATCAACCTGCCCACAATATGAACCAGGCGCTGCTGGCCCTGGCGCAGGGGTTCGATGGTGTTGCGCGCAGCAAATACGCGCCGCTGGTTTCTCTCACACCGACTCCGGAGATGGTGAACCTGCCGCAGTTGCCTTCAGGGCCGCTGGGGATTTTGGTCATTTGCGGGCTGCTGTGCCTGGGCATCCCTGTTTTGCTATTTTTGGTGTGGTTGCTCATGCAGTTGGCCCGCATGGGGATCATCTTCAATCCATCCGGTTTCGGTTCCGGGGGGATGGGT
>JBARBA010000516.1:0-6594 GCA_049792555.1 Anaerolineales bacterium | reverse complement strand
TGTTTAACCCGTCGCCTGCCGCCCGCCTGCCCCAACCGCAACCCCCACCATCGTAGGGACACAGCGGAACGATGGGAATGTCAAACTCCATCATGCCCCCGCTGTGTCTCGCTTGCGCCGCTCCACGCCATTGTTTAACCCGTCACCTGCCGCCCGCCTGCACTATTCCAAGAGTCCCGCCTGTTTATTCGTTTCTGTTTTCTATCGCAATAATCACTTCGCTTTTGAGTGTGCCTAATCGTTTCTTGATGATTTCGAGATAATCTTCGCCCAGGTAATTTCTCACAAATTCAAGTTCGGCTTTGAAGTCGGCGAGTGATTTGGCGTTGTCTTTCTTCGGTTCAACACTTGCAAGCCTGCGAAGCGTGAACTTGGAAAGGGTTTTGAAGTCGCGCAGGTCATTTACCAGGGTACGCATGAAGGGCAGGTAAGGCTCCAACTCTTCCTTGAAGTGATGCAGGGCAACTTGCAAGTTGTTGTAGGCTTTGGTTTCCAGCGAGTTTTCGCCTTTCGGAACAAATAAAACTTCACGGTAGGCTTTGATCGCTTCGTAAGAACCCCAGAAACGCGGACTCAGATTCAAGCGCGGCTCATCGATTGCGCATTCAATCCCGGCCAGGGTTTCCTCGAACAAGATTGAGCGGACTTCGGGTTTTCCCGCCAGCGTGTCATCCACACTTTGGATAAACAGCCCCAATCCTTTGCGGCGGAACACCAGCAGTTGATTGGCGCTAAAAGCTTTTGCAGTTTTGACGCGCGCAGGGAATTCGTTGATTCGTTCGACGAGTTCGGGATATTTGGCTTGAATCTCAAAGAACAAGCGCCGGACAAGCGTCAGTGTGCTTTGTTCCTGGTCGTCTTCGGGATTGGTGTTGACACGCTTAAAGAGTTCGGATGGGGTTGGCGTTTCGTCTATGGCGAATATCTTTGCATCTTCGCCAAGCGTATTGTGGATCAGGAACATTTTCTGGCTGGCGATCTCACGGCTCTTGACAATATCCGCGCCTTTTTCGGTGGGGAAGAAATTGAAGATATAAAGTTTCTGGAATACCTTTTTGCCGATGCGGTTAATGCGCCCGACGCGCTGGATCACGCGGGTTGGATTCCAGGGAATATCATAGTTGATGATCGCGCCAGCCCTGTTCAGGTTCACACCTTCAGAGAGTTTATCGCTGGTCAGCAGGATTTGGAATTCATCTTCCTGCGTTTTTGGCTTAATACCGGCGTCGAAGTTTGCCAATATTTGCTTCAAAAGGCTGGGCGACAACCCGCCATCGGAACTGATCACTTTTCCCTTGAAAGCCTTCGCCAGGATGGGTTCAAGATGCCTGACCGTATCGGTGTATTCGCTAAAGAGGATCACCTTGCGCTTTGGTTCGCCCTGGGCCGGGGCGGTTTTCAGGATTTTGCCAATTTCTGCTATCAGGCATTCCGCTTTGGGATCATGCGAAACCAGGTCGAGTTGTTCGATCTTCTTGCGAATTTCACGCATCAGTTCCAGGTCAGATTGAATATCAGCCATGAACTCTTTGGCGAGATCGAAATTCTTGATGATGTAAATGCGCTGATGCCTGGGGAGCTTTTTCATCTCCGCAAGCCGCTTTTCGAATTCTTCCAACGCGGCTTCGATGTCATCGCCATTGCTGTTATAGATTTTCTCGATCAGCTTGCGGTCCAAAATATATTTGCCGCCGGAGTTTTCGATAAATTCCAAAACGCGCTCATGGATGCGCTCGAAGTTTGCGATACTCTTTGCGAATGCCCCAAAGGAGCTTTCAAAACGTTTGACCAGGATGCGGCGCATGAATTCGTACAGGTTGCGCTGCTGTTGGTAAATGCGGTTTCCTTCTTCGTCCAGCTTTTCGGTGTCAACCGCTTTGCGTTTTTCGTAATAATAAGGCTGGTAAATTGCGCCGTGAAAGCGGCCTTCTTCGCTAAAGTAATCGTCGATCACCTGGTTATAGAAATCCATTTGTTCGGGCGAGAGCGCAAAGAATAGCTCCCGGGGATCCTGCACGTCCGAAAGTTCGGTGACTTCTTTTGAGTAGACCGGGTCGTTTTTCAGGTCAAGCCGGTTGCGGCGGATCAGGACCGGTTCGAGCACCGAGCGAATCTCGGCAGCCAGCTTTTGGGCTTCACGCTTCACGCGCTGAATGTTGATCGGCAAAGGCGCTTCGAAGATGTCGTCGTAAAACTTTTCGGCGCGCTTGCGTTTTTCAATGTCTTTATGGTCGTAGTAACGCAGGATGTAGGAGAGCTTCCTGAAATTGGCATTGTAATGCGCGAAGCGGCCTTCGAGATTTTCGTCCAGCGTGATCTTGGATTTGCCCGGCACGATGAAAAGCTTGAGCAGGGTGAATATATCTTGCGGGGTATTATTGAACGGGGTGGCCGTCAGCAAAATGACCAGGCGGTTGCGGCAGATGGCGCTGAGCCACTCGTAATCTTCTGTGTCTTCGTTGCGGAAGCGGTGGGCCTCATCCACAATGACGACTTCGATGTCATCGCCGTGTTCCTGCAAATAGTCGGCTGCGCCTTCAAGGTCGCCAGAAGAACGCACTTCCCAATCGTGCAGGTGGAAATCATGCATGTATTTCTTCCAGCCGGTGGCGGCGTTTTTATCGCCCACCAGGCCAGGCGGACAAAGCACCATGCCGCGTTTGCCCAGGTTGCGCGCCAACATGCCCGCGATGACGGATTTCCCCAGGCCGACCACGTCGGCAATAATGACGCCGTTGTATTGGTCGATAATCGTCAAGGCCTGGTTGACCGCGTCGGTCTGGTATTGGTAATCCTTGTATCCATTGGCTTCGAGCAGGCGTTTGACGTGCGGCTTGACCGTCTTTTGCTCGGCCAGTTCGAGATAGGATTTCAACACCAGCGCATACGCTTCGAAGGGCGTGACCTCGGCCACCTGCGTTTTGTTGCGCACAAAGCGCGTGAGATACTCTTTTCGGTCGGGGATTTCAGTGATCGGAACGGCGGTTTGCCATAAATCATCGAAATATTCTTCGGCTTCTTGTGTGCCGTAATCCGAGATTTCGACGTTGAATTCGTTCTGCCCCTGGATGCCCGCGCGCGTCAGGTTGCTGGAGCCGGTAATAAATTTGCCGTCTTCGGGCAAAAGACCTTTGAGTTCATCTTTTACCTTGAAGAAATACAGCTTGGCGTGGTTGGGGTCGAGCGTTTTCTTGATCTGCAAACGCCCGTTTTGCAGCAGTTCAAGGAAGTAGGAAACCTGTTCGTAGAATTCCTGCGTGTCCAAATTCTCATCGTTCAGCGCAATATGCAGGGACGCAAAAAAGCGATCCGCCAGCTCGTCGTTGCTGAGCGAATCGCCGTCTTTGGCAACTTCGATCACGTTGCCGAGCGCATGATCCACGTCCAACCCCACCAGCAGCTTGATCGTCAGGCTGTTTTGGCTTTTCAGGCTTTCGTAGAGTTCGCGCCAGCCGGAGAAATAGAAATAGCCCACCAGGAATTTGAGTTCCTGGCTGTGCTGGATGAGTTCATCCAGGCGCTTTTTGAGCGTGCGCGATTTGGAGTTGGTGATGAAGGCGTTGGATGTCATGGCGATTATCTGAATAAATCTGCATGTGTGCCTGTGCGGATCAGACGCAATTCGTCTCCCACAATGGCGTAGATCAAAACCCAATCGGGGCTGATGTGACAGTCTCGCGCGCCGGCATATTTACCCAACAAGGGGTGGTCTTTGTAACGCGCTTCGAGCTCCTCGGCGTTGACCAGCTTTTCAATCACAGCGCGCAGTTTTTTGATGTCGCTGCCGCGCTTCTCCATGCGCTTGTAATCGTTTTTGAATTGCCCAAGATAGCGGATGGAACGCATTACGCCCCCAGGTCTTGAAAGAGCGCGTCCACGCTTTCTGCCGCGCGCAGGTCCAGGCCCGCCAGCGCTTCTTCAATGGCTTGCGCGGTTTCGCTGTTGGGCAGGGCCACGGCAAAAGGCAGGCCGTGCCTCAGGTTGATCTGGCTGAAGAACAGGGTGATGGCCTGCGAAGTGGTCAGGCCCAATTCCTTCAAGACTTTTTCGGTTTCGCGTTTCAAATCGGGATCGACGCGGGCGGTGATCATCGTGGTTTTGCTCATGGCGGCCTCTTCAATAAGTGTATGTCAATTGTTATACAGTTATTCTATCACAACTTACATCCCGTACAACACTTAACGCCCCTCGTAAGTCGAAATTTATTTCGACTTCACAAATTATCGCCCCCCCTGTAAGTCGAAATTTATTTCGACTTTACGAATGCAAGAATGTAAACTTCCACTCTTCCCAATTTTCCACCAGCCCGGCTTTGACTGGGTTGTTCAAAATGTACCGGATAATCCGCTCGTACTCCTGTTGATCCCGAATGACGTGGTCATAACTTTCGTGCTGCCAAAAAGCGCCGCTGCGTTTCAAGGCCTGGTTGCAGTAACGCGCCGTGCGCCCCTTAAGTAGTTTGAGCGTATCTGCCAGCGGGTAAGGAGCGGTCAAGCCCGCATGGGTCGGCTTGAAAATATGCCCGGCAGTGTCGATGGCGATATGCGCGTGATTGGACATGATGCAGTACGTAACCAGGTCATACCGTTCGCCGTCCAGCGCGTGGATTTGTTCGGCAACGATCTGCGCAACCTGTTCATCCGCCAGCCAGCGCGGACTCTCTTCGACGCAGCGGTCCAGCCAGGCGTCGAATTGGCCGAAGTATTTTTTATCCAGCTTGTAAAGCTCGTCTTTTTGTTGCATGCCGCTGAATTTTGCGTGGATGGCTTGCCGCCCGCGCTCGCGTTCAGCTTCCAACTCCCGGATGACGCTGATGGGCAGGGAGTTTGCCAGGCGAAAGGTGATGAAAAACATCCGTCCTTCGGGGTGCCAGTGCGGCAGGTTGCGTTGGTAGAAGTCAGTCATATTTTTGCGTAAGTCGAAATTAATTTCGACTTACAAGTAACATCAAGGCTGCGGCGCAACCGCAATGGTTAGCTTTTTCTGGGCTACAAAATTGCCTCCTGCCTGCACGTCAAAAGCAATCACATAATCGGCAGTCGGGCAATTCGGTTGAACAACGACTTCCCAGGAAGAAAAAAGGGTCGATGAGACCGCATCTGTTTGATCGCCCAAAGGATTGGCTTCAACGCAGGCAGGATCGGGATTAAACGGGGTGATCGAATAGCCGCTTTTGGCTGGCTTGACGGTAATGATAACCCCGGTTTTTGTTTCCAAATTGGGCGTCTGGACCAGCGTAACCGCTTCGCGCGAAATGCTCACGGCAGGCTGGCTGTTTTGCATCACATAGCCGGGCGGGGCCAACAGCAGGAGAACAATTCCCAGCGTAAAAGATCTTGTGGAGGACCTGAATTTCTTTTCCAGTCCCACGTATTGGCCGCGGTTATCAAGCTTTGCTGTTAGCACTGCCAGGTTGAGATAAATGGACAGGACGATAACCGCCAGACCGAACCAGATGAAGATCAATGCCAGCCAAACGTTATTGGTTTGATTTTGCTGGACAATCAGCCCGGAGGCCCCCACGCCGATGGGCAGGATTGCGGCGGAAACCTGGATAAGGAATTGGGCAATGCTAAAGATGCGATTTGTTTCCATAGTTTTGCTCTCAATAAGAAAGTATATTATTCAATTAACGTACCAAGGGGTTTTGACGCCAGTTTCCGGTCAAATTCGTCCTGCAAATTTCCAAGGATACCTTCAATACCTTCTATTTCATAATAAGAACAATCAGGATTGCCTTGAGGGAGAATATGAGAACGCTTATTGAGGCTTAGGTGTAATTTTTCGCGCTTTGGGTCTCGATAGTTGATGATCAGCCGGTTTTTTTTCTCGACAAGACGCTCAAACTTCGATAATACGAGCTCCTTTATGTCCGGGTTTTGTTGTTCGATCCACAGCGAACTGACCAGAAATATCCATGGGACCTGATTTTTGGGCATTTGTGCAATATTTTTCAGCACTCCCATTCCGCTGTTATAGCGGAGCGTAAAGCCCATGGCTTGTATCTCATTTTTATCACGTTCAAAATCTCGTATCTGGCTTGCTGGAAGCCACGCCTCAACTTTCAGCCAATAACTTTGAACGGGATTCCTTTGGTCTCTATTTATATCTTCGCTTTCGATTTGAACCCGGGCAGGTTCTGCATTTCCCCGGAAGAAGATCACGTCGAGGCTGGTAATATCGTTTATGGTTGCAGCGTTCCCTGGGGAGTAGCTTTGCAGTTTTCCAAACATTGACCGAGTTCGACTACCGTTTTTCGTAAGGGAAATTTGATAAAGCCTGTTTTTCCTCAAGCCTTTCTCTTCGATGTTATTTTGTATTAATTGAGGCTCCATTAACCTAAAAGAGTCTTCCATTTCGCCTGGGCGAATGGTTTGCAGGTCAATATAACCATAACTATTGTTAGGCCCACCCCGGTTGCCGCCATTGCCGTAGGGCGGCGGCGATGCGTGACTGGTTCGACGGGGGGCATCGTCAAAATCTGCGTCCTTTTCCACTGCAAACAACAAAGGGAATGGAGTAGCGCGCAAATTAAGTTCCATCACCCCACCCCATACAACGCCTTCACCCGCTCATCAATTTCCACCTCCACCC
>JBARBA010000515.1:0-16383 GCA_049792555.1 Anaerolineales bacterium | reverse complement strand
ATAACGTAGGGCGGAAACTTGTCCCCGTAGGGGATTCATTCCGCCTTACACCCCGCCCTCCCATTTTCATCCTTCGGGGTGAGCACCGTTCATGGAGTCTGATCTGAAAATAGATTTTCATGCTTGGCGGTGAAAATGCATTTTCATGGAGACTTCTCAAAATTTGGGGGGAGTTGTTGTTACAGGTGGTTTCGACACCTGCACTCCCGGAAGGACACCGGGACAGGTGTGCGTTCGGTGCAGTGTACGGCGGCGGGAAGCATCGCCGCCTACTCAACCACCGATGATTGAGATGATACAGATGATATGATAAATGTTAAAAAAAGGCCCTTCAGGCCCGACGAACAAAACAGGCCGGACTTGGGTCCGACCTGTTTTGTTCGTCATTTGATTGGCAAGCGGCGCCGTTTAACCCGAAGGTCTGGCAGCTACACCGGCCATGTTATTGGGATGGCAAATTATTTGGCTTCGAAGTGGCCGTAGGAGACGCTGCTGTTGTAGCTAACGTACCAATAGCCGTTGATCTTGGCAGGGTAAGAACCAGCGGCAACGTATAGATTGGTGACATTCACGTTGTTGAGCATTATGCTGGTCGCATTCCATGAATTAATATAGGTACCCAGATTGGTCGATTGCCAGCAGAAGGTACCGGCGCCGTCATAGGTAAATGGCGCTGTAATGGTGGAAGTCACCGGGCTGCATCCACCCGTTGGGGTGCCTGGGGTGAGTGTGCGGGTCGGCGTCAGGGATGGGCCGGTGGTGGGGGTGCGGGTCAGAGTGATGGTCGGACCGCCCAAAGTGGGCGTGCGAGTCGGGGTGAGGGAGACGCCGGCTGTTGGGGTGCGGGTACGGGTCGGGGTAACAGGTGTGACCGGAGTGTTCGTCGGCGTCGAACCGCCGGCGCTGGGCAGGTTGTCATTCTTGTGGTTGGCCAGGTAGGTCTGGGTCTGCTGGCCCATGTAGCCATCGCCGCCGAGCAGGTTCCAACTGGTGTCGAACATCACGGGCTGCCAGACGGTATCAAAGACCCAGGCCGTCGAGCTCAGACCCTTCGAATCCAGGTAGTTCTCGAAGGGGACGCCGTAGCCGGAGGTGGTGCCGCTGGTCGGGTTGCTGCCACCGTTCTGCCAGCCGTACTCGGTGATGAAGTAGGGGACGGTGCCGGAAGTATTGCCGACCCAGGAGTCCCAGGTGCTCTGGCCGCCGTGCTGCGGGTAAATATGCACGACGTACATCAGGTTGCTGCCAGTGAAGGGGCTGCTGGCCGCATTGTTGGTGATCTGCGACCAGTTCGGGCTGCCGATCAGGATGATGTTGTTCGGCGCCACGGCGCGGATGGCGTTCACCCACGGCTGGGCAGCGGTCTTCCAGGAGCTCCAACTGTTGGGGGTGGTAGGCTCGTTGAAGAGTTCGAAAATGACGTTGGGCGTGTTCGCATACTTCGGGGCCACGTAGTTCCAGAAGTTCGTGGTGGCTGTATTCACCGCAGAGGTGCTATAGTCGGTGATGTAGTGCCAGTCGATGATGCAGTAGATCTGGCGAGCCACGCACTCATTGATCGCCGGACTGAGGTAGGTATTGAAGTAGGTATCCGGGCCCGCGTTCCAACCGGCGGTCTTGTCGATCGCGTCAGGATAGACGGCCAGGCGGATGACGTGCGCATACCAGCCCTGGGTGCTGTCGGTCGCCAGGTCAATCGCCTGCGGGGCGGTCTTCCCATGGGTGGCCAAAACGGCGAGGTCGGTCAGGTCGACGCCGCGCAGGATCACGGTGTTGCCACTTGGGTCCTTGAGGAGGTTGCCCTGGACGTGGAGCCAGGGGGTATTGATGGCATAGGCGGGCCTATATTGCGTGGCACCGAAAAAGCCCACAACCGCTATACAAATGATCAAGAAAGCGAGGGATACGGAACGTAACTTGATATTATGAAACATGTTGTAATTCTCCTTTTTGAAATTGGGTTTTGAAATATGAATCAGACCTTGATTAATTTGGGGCTACAAGCTATTCCATGCGTAAAGGTGGGCAACAGTTTGACTGTTGCCCATCCAGCGAGTGGCGATAAATTATTTGGCTTCGAAGTGACCAGAAGCATTTGTAGTTGAATAGCTAACGTACCAGTAACCGCTGATCTTGGCAGGGTAAGAACCAGATGCCACATAAAGATTGGTGTAGTTGGTGCCATTAACCGTCAGGCTGGTCAGGTTCCAGGAGTTGATGTAAGAGCCGAGGTTGCTGGATTGCCAGCAGAAGGTGCCGGTCCCATCTTTGGTGAAAGGCGCTGTAATCGTCGCTGTTATCGGGCTGCAAGTTGAGCCGCTGCCCCCCGGGGTGGGCGTGCGAGTGAATGTGGCTGTCGGGCCGGTGCCCTGAGTAGGGGTGCGGGTGGGGGTGCGCGCTGGCGTCACCGGTGTATTGGTTGGGTTGCTGCCGCCGCCGGAGACTGTGGCCGAGAAGCTGTTGACGGCCAGACCAACGCCGCTGACCCACGGCTCGAAGCCCATCTGGATGCTGGTCAGGTACCATGCGGTGGTGCCGTAGCCGGAGCCGCGCGTGATCGCGTCCAGGAGGAAGGGCTTCAGGTCAGCGCTAAAGCTGGTGATGCCGGAGCTTTGGTAGGAAATCACGTTGTTCGCGCCGTTGTTGCCGGTCCAGACTGCCCAGCTATGACCGCCAAGGGTGGCCGTGCCGGTGTTCGAGCCAATCGGCTGGATCGAACCGGTGTGGTTCAGCCAGATCATGATCTCAGTGTCTTGCACGCCGGTTACATTTGTGTCGGCGTTCAGCCAGATGTCATATGCGGCATCATACGTACCCGAACCCGGATACGTGACCGTGACACTGGTGTTGGCGCTGCCAATGGCGCTGATCTGCATCGGCAGGTTGGTGCTCGGGCTGCAGTTGCTATAGTGACAGCCAGCGTAGATGGCCGGGTACGACACCGGAGAACCGCTGAGGTTGCCCGTGCCGTCCTGCTGGACGATTTGGAAGCCGTTGGTTGTGACATTGATGCACTGGGTCGCGCTGGTGCCCCAGCGATTGTTCATGATGACGTAGTTGCCTTGCGTGGTGGTGCCGTACTGAGTGCATATCTGCCCTGTGGCGGCTGCGGCAGGTTGGAAGAACAAAACACTTGACAGCGCCAGCGCCAAAATAATGATCGTTGCTGCAAATCTATTTACGGAATTTGTAGTTTTCATAACACTTTCTCCTTATTTTCTATTTCGAGGGAATGATCGAAGCTTGTATATAAAGCTTACCCTTTTCAAGCAGTGAAAGTCTTATACGATATTGTTGGGTACGTGCAGAATATTGACGCAGTAAGGCAATTGAATTCCAATCAGCCAAATCCTTGCACAATATTGACATAGCACATGCCGTAATTGACATGGCCGAGGCAAATACCGAATGCGATTGCTGGCGTTTACGACATTGAGAAAAACGCAACAGAGAAATATTCCCACTTCTTCAAACCTGGTATTCAGCCGCGTGCTGTGGTGGCTCAACAATAAGCGGATTTGGAATTTGGGTTGGTTACAAATTGGGGTTGAAAACGACCTGCGGCAAGAACATAAAAGAACAGCGGACGCAGCCAATGAAGGCTGCGTCCGCGTTTGGATCAGGATGGGTTACGTTTGGCGGGACAACTCCACCAAAGGGGGATCAATTATTTGGTTTCGAAGTGACCGTAGGCAACCGTGCTGGTGTAGCTGACGTACCAGTAGCCACTGATCTTGGCAGGTAAGGAACCGGCGGCAACATACAGATTGGTGTAGTTGGCGCCGTTGACCGTCAGGCTGCTCAGGTTCCAGGAATTTATGTATGCGCCGAGGTTGCTGGATTGCCAGCAGAACGTGCCTGCTCCGTCCTGGGTGAAAGGAGCCGTGATCGTTGCGGTCACCGGGCTGCATGTGCCAGTCCCCGTCGTGGGCGTAATCGTTGGCGTGCTGGTAATCCCGACAGTCGGGGTGCGGGTTGGCGTATTGGTAATCCCGGCTGTTGGGGTGCGCGTCGGAGTGTTGGTGATCCCGACAGTTGGGGTGCGCGTCGGGGTGTTGGTAATCCCGGCTGTTGAGGTACGGGGCGGGGTGTTTGTGATCGCGGGTGTGGATGTGCGCGTCGGAGTGTTCACGACAGTCGTGTTCGTCGGGGTGGCTGTGACGCCGCCGGGAGTTGAGGTTGGGGAGCCGCCGTCCAATGCGAATTCGATTGGGGTAAGATAGGCCTGCTTGTCGGTATTGATGGTCGTCCAATCGTCTTTCAAGATGCCGCCGGTATCGCCCGAGTTCGGGTTCCAGCACCAGTAAGTCCAGTTAATCCCGTTCACGCCGGTACCCAGGTAGCTTGTGATTGCGCCAAACCATTGCTGGTCGGAGGTATCTGCCAGCAGGGTGCCGAATTCGCCCAACCAGACAGGGGCAATGTTGTTCTTCTGGAGATAGCCCCAGTGTGCATCCCAGATGGCCGGCATGTTGCTCGGGTAGGTTGAGTCGCTGAACCAGGTTTGGGTGGAAACCTCGTGAGGATAGTCATGCGCGGAGTAAACCAGACGGTTGGCAACATTGAGTTGCACCGGATAATTCTGAGCGCCTTCCAAATTGCCGCCCCACCAATAACAGTCCGCGCCGGCTGTGGGTTCCACCACCCCGCCGGGGCCATAGCAGTCAGTGCCTTCGACGAAAATCAGCCAGTTCGGGTTGACGGCCAGGATGGCGTTACCGGCGCGCGCTGCAGCCAGTCGCCAGTCCACGGTCGTGTCACCGCAACCCCAGCAAGCCCCGGCTGTGGGGTTGCCCTGGACGTGATGGGGTTCGTTATGCAAGTCAGCGCCGACAACGGCGGTGTTGCCCGCGTAACGGTTGGCGAGCATCACCCAGTCACTGATCCAGCGCGATTCAGGGTACGCTGTTGTATACCACAGCGGGGATTGTGCGCCAGAGTCAGGCCGATGTCGATCCAGGATAAAGCGCAGTCCGATGGAACCGCCATAGCGAATGATTTCATCCATGAGTTGCAGGGCGGGCAGGGGCGTTCCGTTTGCCACACCGTTGACCATGAGCGGCAGGTTCATGCCGTTCGGCCAAGCCGTGGTGGGGGCATTCGATATGATGTTCGTTGTGCTGCCTGCGTCAAAGAGTTGACTCGAATAGGGCAATCGGATGGTGTTGTAGCCCAGGCTCTTGATTTGGTCCAGCATGTCGCGGTAATCACGGCTCCACAACCCGTGTACGACGTAGTTGGGGGTTTCAAAACCAAACCAGTTGATGCCGGTGATCCTGACTTGCTGGTTATTGGAGTCCAGGATCTTGCTGCCGCTGGTATGCCAGTAACCGGCCCCGGCAGCGCTTGCTGGTATGGTAGTCACAGCAAGAATCTGGGCAATAATCAGGGCAAGCAACAGGACAACCATGAGCGGGGCGCCGATTTGGTTTGTGGTTTTACGAAGGGTATTTAGCATTGCGGGTCTCCTCAAATAAATGATGTAATTTAATGGTGTGAATATCTGGCAGAAAAAGTCGGGTTTCATTCTTATGATTTCTTGTATCTTCTCAATATGAGGGGAAATTGTTGATACAGGTGGTTTCGATACGGCGGCGGGAAGCATCGCCGCCTACTCAACCACCGATTATTGAAATGATACGATTTCTTGTTGTGATGTGCCTCCGATCCTGTTTTAAATTTCAAACTCTTGCCGGCATTAATACATTACACATCGGATATTTGCATAGAGAAAGTTAAACGGAAATAAATACATGGATCATCCGACCAGAAGCTTGAAGAATAGCTTTTCGAGTTGCGTTGTGGTAATACGCTCAAAAAAAAGACAGGGCTACCCCTCTTGAGTGGCAGTCCTGTCGTTTTTGGTGATATTGTGGGGGCGGCGGGTTGCGCCGCCCCCGCAAACGATACTCGTCCTTGTTTACAGTAGGGGCGCTCTAATAGCGCGGCATTACGGACCTGGCGTTGGCGTGACGGAGCAGCCTGCTCCATTCTGCCAGTTTTGCAGAATGGAAATGGAGATGGTGTTTGCGGCGCTGCCCGTAATGGTCAGGAACATGGCACCATTGGCGTCCCTGCTGATGCTAAAGTTATTCAGTTGCGCGCCGTTGCCATTGAGCGTCTGAACATTGTTGGCGCAACTCGTAGCGTTTTCGCCAAACCCGCCGTACCAGTTCACGGTGTTCACGGCTGAGGTCGATCCATTTGCGACGGTGAATATTCCACCGTGGACGTAGCCGGTATTCACATACTTGAAACACGTGGCGCTGGTGGTGATGGGGTACGAACCGCTGCCCGTAATGACGGTACATGAGCCGCCGCTAGAGGTAGCCGTTGGCGGCAGTGGTGTATTGGTGCGCGTGGCTGTGATGGCGGGTGGCGTTGGAGTCTTGGTGAACGTGGCTGTGATGGCTGCGGATGTTGGGGTCATGGTACGTGTGGCCGTATTGGCAGCAGGTGTCAACGTTTTGGTGGGCGTCAACGTAAATGCGCCGGCAGTGGGTGTGCGCGTGAACGTATTGGTGGGCAGCGGTGTGCGCGTTATTGTCCCGGTAGGCGCCAAAGTCGCTGTGCGCGTGGGCGTGCTGGTCAAAATGGTACTGCCGGTCGGCTCAACGCCCCAGATCAGGACACCGTTTCGATAGACGGTGACCCGATCCCAACGGGTCATATCCGCCCCGTTTGGATCATAAGAATAATCGTTCACCTCATTGAAGTTGCTCAGATCGGTCTTGAAAGCGCGCAAATACATGACAAGTTGACTGCCTGCCGCCAGATTGCCTGCGCTGGAGTTGAAGCCGGTTTCAATGTATGTATCAGACAGGTTGGTCCTGTTCGGGCTGTTGGTCGCGATGGTCGGGAAAGCGCCTACCACGTTGGATGAAGGACATCCAAAAGCGTATGAGGCGTAATCGCAATTAAAGGTTTCCGACTGGCTGGTGTCGACTGTGTACCAGTAACGCAACTTTAGCTCGCTCAAGGGTATATCCGATGTCGTGTTGTTGAAGAGGCGCAAACGCGGCAAAACCCATTGGTCGGTGGGCGATGCGCCCAAATCAGCGGTGGCATGATCCACTTCGACGCCGGTGCTCAACGCGGCTGCCAAATCAACGCGCTTGGCCGATGAACCGGAGACTGTGGCTCCCTGCGATACAATGCGCTGCTCAATTTCTGCTGCGCTCCAGGATGGGTGGCGCGCAATCAACATGGCAGCTTCTGCCGCAACAATAGGCGCGGCCATGGATGTGCCGGTGCCCAAGCCAAAACCATTGTAACGGTAGGAACTGTAGATATCCACGCCGGGCGCAAAAACATCCGTATCGCTAACCAGCCCACCCGAGAAGGATGCCTTGGCGTCATTCTGATCGCTGGCTCCCACGCCGATCACCGCCAACGGGTCGCTGTACCCTGCCGGGTAGTTGGGGCCGGCGTCGTCGTTACCGGCGGCAGCCACAACGATCACGCCGTGCGCTGCGGCGTAAGCCAGAGCATCCGACATAGAGGCCGTCAAACGCGGGGCGGTCAGGCTCATATTGATCACTTTGGCGCCATGGTCAACTGCATAATAAATTCCCTGTGAAACTTCCCAATAAGTGCCTACACCGTCTGAGTTGAGCACGCGGATCGGCATAATTTGCACACCTGGAGCATAAGTGACAATAATACCCGCGACATGCGTGCCATGTCCAAAATCTTCATCCACCAGCCCGTCGCCGTCGTCATCCAAGCCATTAGGGGCATCCAAGAATGTGCCAGTCATATGGACAAAATCGTAACCTGTCGTAAGATTACTTTGCAGTAGAGGATGATCGGCTGCCAAACCGGTATCCAGAACGGCCACAATAACGCCCTGGCCTGTGGAAATCTTTTGGGCGTCGGCCAGCCCAGTTTTAGTCCATTCCCAAGGAGTGCCATTGCCGCCAGGTGTCGGCGTTATTTCGCCTGTGCCACGAATGCCAATCCCTGTGCCACGAATGCCAATCCCTGTACTGTCTGGCGTGGAGTCAGAATAGTAGTTCGGTTCCGCATACCAAAGATCCGTATCGGCATTCATGGTGGGCAGTATCTGGTCAGCCGTTTCACCACTGGGCAGTTGCAGCAGATACAAATTGGTCTCAGTAATGACACCAAGCTGGGTGGCGTTATAACGGGTCAGGATCGTATTGATCGACACCCACGACTTAAGCTTGACCGCCACCTGATTGGCGGGCGGGTCGGCCAACAGCGACGGTCGGGCCTCGGCCGGAGCGAAATATGATGTGGACAGCACCAAGGCGACGAGCAACCCGAGCAGCACCAGCCATTTATACAGAGATGTTTTTTGCATACGTACCTCCAATCGAGAAACCACTTGCCACTTACCGGATGAAAAATTTAGCTTTCACTGCCTACCAGTATCAATGGCGCCCAATAAAACGGGTGCTCATAAGTCTCCAGCAGGGCCAACTGCGCCAGGCGCAAAGCCCTGGCTTTGGGCTGACCGGCCAGCCAATGTGTATAAAACCCGGTGGTCAGCTTCGTCATTGACTCGTCGTCAACGCTCCACAAGCTGACAATTAATGAACTTGCGCCGGCGTACAGGAAGCCGCGCACCAGGCCGACCATGTCGTCGCCGCCGGCGTCGTGCCCCAGGCCGGTCTCGCAGGCGCTGAGCATCACCAGCGAAGCGCGCAGGTCGAGATCATAGATATCCTGCACGGTCATCCAGCGGTCAAACAGGTGAATGGATGACAACAGCGGCGCTTCAGGGCGAAACAACCCGTGCGCGGCCAGGTGCAGCAGCCCGCAGTCCTGCGCCGCCTCGCGCACCTGCGCAAAAGTGGCCTGCTCGCCGAGCAACACATCGGCATCCTCGAGCAAACCGGCCAGCGCCTGGATTTCGTCGCTGACGTGCGCAGCGCGTTCGTCCGGCACACCCACCAACAAGGCTTTGCCGTCAAACGGCAAAGAAACCCCGGATAAGACAGGCTTGTCCCAACAGAATTTCAAGACCGCTGCGCTGGGGGCGTAGGAAATGGCATATTTTTCAATCAAATATTGGTTGTTGACACGCAAGGCCTGGAATGGCAAGGCATGTAACGGGCCGTGCGGGATGATGATCAGATTGTCAAAGCCAGACAGCGCTTCCCAAAACGGCGTAAACAGTTGCTGCCCAAGCTGGGCCAGGATATCCTGTGTGTTCTTCAAAAAGGCGGCGCGGTGGCGCTGATAGTACACCGGACCGTACTGGAACTTGGAAAACTGGAAAGCCAAATTTTCGAGCAAAGGCAGCACGTCGGCCAACGCGCAGATTGCCGGATAAGCCTGCGCGCTGCCTTGGGTGATGACAAAAGCCGTCAACCGGCCACGCGCAACAAAATACTCCACCAGCGCAGTCCCTTCCGGCAGGTTGGCCTGCACATCTGCCGGAGTCAAAGGCTCGACTCTGATGAGTGAAAGCTGTTCCGCATGGCGGCCTTGCAAATCGCGCCACAAAGAAGTGGCCTCGCGCTCACGTTCCGCAATTTTGCTCCAGGTATCGGTTCCGGCAGCCAGCCCACCCGCTTCGCCGGGCGTTGCGCCGCGCGTTAGGCGGGTATACAACCAATTGAGTTCTTCGCGCACCGCTTGCAAGCGTTCTGCCCGACTGATGTCCATGGCATCGCTGATATGTAAACGCGGGTGAACGCCAGCAGCCAGCAAATCGACCAGGGCGCGCGACTTGGCCTGTTCGGCCCACTGGAAGGCGGCAGCAGGGTCTTGCACTCCGTATAAGGTCACCAGCGCCTCGTAAGGCGCGAGTTTGTCAGCCACAAAGGCAGTGCGGTGCTCTTCGGCGGTCAGGGACGAGGCCATTTGTTCAGTTTGGCTGGCGGCGTTTTGGTAATGCTCAATCGCTTTGGCAGTTTCGCCCAGCCCTTCATAGACGCGCCCCATACCGGCCTCAATACGCTGTTCCAGCCAGGGAGCGGCTAACTCACTTAATGAGCGACGGGCAGCCTCAAGTTCTCTGCGGGCGTGATCCCACTGTTCATCGTCGGCCCATAAATTGGCGGAGAGGATATGGGCATAAGCTTGTTTTGTGTTTATACCCAATGTTTCGTAGGCATGGACAACATTAGCAGCCAGAAGTCTAGCTTGCTCACGCTGGCCACTTTGACCCAACACTTCTGCACGCTGCAAATCAGTGTGGGCTACCCAGGTTTGGTTGCCCTGTGCGACGAACATGCCGCGCGTCTGTTCCAAGAGCACGGCTGCTGACTCGCCCTGACCCAACCGGGCCAAAGCTACAGCATGGTTGGCGTGCGCCCGGGCTGCCTCCAAAATCATCCCCATTTTTGTAAAGGCATCTTCGGCGCGCTGCGCCAGGCGCAGGGCTTCCTCAGGCAGGTTCAGGTTTAGGTACAGATCGCTTTCTTCGAGATCTGCCTGGGCCAGATTACCCTGATCTGTAAGGCTGGTAAAGATACTACGGGCGCGTTCAAAAGTCTGAAAAGCCTTGGCATAATCTCCCCGATAGTATTGAATAATAGCCAAGTCGTGGTCTACCATTGCCACCAGGCTACGCAAACCGGCCGCATCGAAGACCGGTCGGGCCTGCTCATGCAGACGTTCAGCCATCAGAAACACGTCGAGTTCGTTCAGGGTAGTGGCCTGGTTGATTTGGCTTATGGCAACATATAAGGTTTCCCCCAATACTTGAAAAGTTTCGGTTGCGCGCTGATAATGCTCCAGCGCCTGTGTGTATTGACCTTGTTGCTCATACAGTAGGCCTAAATTCATATCCGTGATTGCCTGATAATGTGCATCACCTTGTTCAACAAAGACTGCCCAGGCCGATTCCGCCAGCGCTTTCGCGTTATCAAATTGACCCATTAGTGTTAATATCCCCACTTGACCAATATGTGTCCGAGCCACTTCTAGAGGTTTCCCGCATGCGTTAAAAAGTTCTGCCGCGCGTTCGTAACAACGCGCGGCGGGTTCAAGTTCGGCAAGGTGATTATGTCCATTGGCCTGTGCCCACAAAGCCAGAGCGCGCGCTTCATCGCTTGCCAGGCGCTCGGCCAATTCTTCGGCGACCAAACCAATGTTTAAAGTCTGACGAGGATCATCCCGTTCCAGGTGATCAGCCCGCTCTTTCAGCGCATAGACGGTGCTTACCTGTAGAAGTTCACAATGCTCATCCATCAGGGTGCTCCGGGCTTGCGCATCAGGCGCAGAAAGCAGCGCCTCAATGAGCTGGGCGTCAATCATTCATCAGTTCTAGGCTACTGATGAAAACTTCCTGGCTTTCAAGATCAAAGGTTAAATCGTAAACGCCAGGGGGGACTTGCTGGAAGGTAAACTGCCCGAGTGAATCGGTCTCCGTCCCTTGCAGCACTTCGCCCGTCTCGCTCTTCAGGCTCACAAATGCCAGGGAGGGTTCATCGGCCTGCTCGGAATCAAGTATCTGACCGACCAAATTATGGTCGCCGTGTTCGGGCGTGATTTCCAAGTCGATATCCAACTGCGGGGTGCTGAAAAGCATATGGCGCGTTTTCGCAACGCCGCGCGCCTGCATCGGCGAGAGTTGCAGACGGCTATCGAACTGTAACTTCGCCAACATTTGCAAAAACGGCTGCGACAAGGAAACCGGTTGTTTTAAATCAACGTTCAGCGCCTTGCGCAACACCGCTGCCGGGGGCGCAACCGAGCGGTCTTTCGAGACCGCATCCAAAACCACGCGCAGCCTGGCGGCTTTGCTCCCACACTGCTGACAGGAATCGGAAAACAGGTGCGTTTCGATCTCCGCCCGGTCAGCATCAGGAAGGCGGTTGCCAATGTAGCTCAATAAGGTAGTATAAGTTAAGTGTGTCATGTGATCCCAGCTTTCTTGAAAAGAGGAACTTTATATATACCAATAGAGAATCACAGACGAGGAAAAATACATCCAAGCCGGTTAAACACCTTACGATTCTGAAAGGCCCATTTTTTCCAGGATTCTCATCAGCTTTTCAAGACAACGCGCCCGGTTAGGTCCAATGCTACCCTCCGGTAGCGCAAGCGCGTGAGCAATTTCGGTATAAGACGGGCGCGGCTCGGCATAGAAAAGCTGCGTAAGCAATTGGTGGCAGGGCCCATCCAGCAATTCTATTGCGGCCCGCACAACCGTCTGGCGCTCAAGGGCCAGAAAATCGTCTTCCGAATGGCCGACATCAGGAACTTGCTCATTTAAGTCCACTGTTTCGGGGTGGATGGTAACCTGCCGATCATGGTGGAACATACGCCAGCATTCCCGCCGTGTGGTAATCACCAACCATGCGCCCAATCGTTCACGATCACGCAGCCGGGCCAGGTTTTTCAGAAGCAAGAGGCTGACATTTTGAAAAATATCGTTCGCATCGTGTTCTGGCAAGCCATACCGCAAAGGAATGCTATAAATGAGGCGTTGGTAACGTACAAGGAGAGCCTCCCAAGCCTGACTTGTCCCTGTTAGGCAAGCGTCAATCAGTTCGGTATCAGGCAGTGAGGCGAAGGGCTCGACAGTCATAGTTACCATAGTATATAGACTTTAATCTATTATTGTCAACAGGTATTCCATTGAAATTCGCCAAAATTGTTGTGAAAGAGACATTCATATCTAATGCGGAATATCAACTGCCGACTCTCTTTTTTGTGACCGTCAACAATCACTATATCATAACCAATTAGAGCGCTAAAGTGAACAGCGACTTTCCAACAAAACTGTCAGGATGCAAGAAACAGCGATGCAATCCCGTAATTTATACATATATTGTGTTTATGCGCCTGCACTTGGAATACATACTATTTTAACAAAACAATCGTATAGAAACCAAGCGTACACTTTTCAGGCAACCAAAGTCTTACACAATATTAATCGGCGCACGCACAATATTGACCAATATCGCAAGTGAGGAAATCGAGGAAAGAAAGAGCAGAAATACAACTGAAATACGCTTTGAGGGGCACCGGCTTTTAACATCATGCCAATCCTCAATAATCCGCTTTTCATTGGCAAACATGTTGCCTTCGAACTTGGAGGTTTAAGCAGCCGCAACCGCTACGAATGCGTTTGGTAGGGGCGCAATGGGTGGTTGAGTAGCGCGTTTTTTGCGCGTCGAAACCCGCTGCGCCCCTACCAGGGTGGCAAATTATTTGGCTTCGAAATGACCATATGAGACGGTGCTGTTATAGCTAACGTACCAGTAACCGTTGATCTTGGCCGGTAAAGACCCTGTAGCGACATAGAGATTGGTGTAGTTCGTTCCATTGACGATTACACTGGTCGTATTCCATGAGTTGATGTAGGTACCCAGGTTGCTGGATTGCCAGCAGAAGGCGCCCACTCCATCCTGGGTGAAAGGCGCGGTAATGGTCGATGTCACCGGGCTGCAGGCTCCGCCGGGCGGGGTGGTTGGGGTAACTGTTGGCCCGGTTCCCTGGGTGGGGGTACGGGTTGGGGTGTTGGTGATACCGACGGTCGGGGTGCGAGTGGGGGTATTGGTGCTCCCAACCGTTGGGGTGCGGGTTGGGGTGTTGGTAATCCCAGTGGTTGGAGTACGGGTTGGGGTGTTCGTAATCCCGATGGTTGGAGTACGGGTTGGGGTGTTCGTGATTGCAGGCGGGGTTGTCGGAGTGGCTGTAAGAGTCGTCCCGTAGCTGAGTCCATACCCAAAGGCGAACAATCCGGTCTTGCCGTCGCCGCTGTTGATCGGTTCCTGTGAAAGGGCATTCGGCCAGGTAATGGGCAGTTTGCCGGTGAAGTTGTAATCGCCGAAGAGCACGTCGGTCATGCCCGCGCCTTCAGTGCCCGGCAACCAAGCAGCGATGAAGGCGTTGGCCAAAGTCACCTGCGTATTGACGATGAGCGGCCGACCAGACATCAGGATGACGATACATTTGGTCACACGTGAGCAAATATCGGAGACCTGGGTGGCATTGGCGCTGCTGAGCGCGAGCGTGGAGCTATCGCCCTTGCCTTCGGCGTAAGGTGTTTCGCCGATGACAGCGATGCCAATATCCCCGGTGTAACTGCCAGATGTGCTGGTACCTACGTTTTGAAGAGTGACATTCGCCGGTTTGGCAGCTTGGAGAGCTTGCCAAAAGGTGGTGCCACCAGTGGTGGTTGCGCCGCTGCCGCCCTGCCAGGTGATCGACCAGCCACCCATTTGATAGCCGAGGTCGTCAACGTGGCTGCCGCCGACCACGATCTTGTAGGTTGCGGTTTTGGAGAGCGGCAAAACGCCGTCGTTTTTGAGAAGAACTTGCGATTCGCGCACAGCCTGCCGGGCCACGGCGCGATGGGCCGCCGAGCCAACCTGCGATGTGTAGGTCCGGTCGGTCTTGTATTTGGTGAACAGGCCCAACGCGAATTTCTGGGTCAGGATGCGTGTCACAGCATCGTCGATGCGCGACATAGGAACGTTCCCGGCGTTGACTTCGGCGGTCAAAGTGCTGATAAAGGTCTTGTAGTCGGTTGGCACCATCACCATGTCAATACCGGCATTGATGGCCGTGCGCACGGCAGTGGGATAATCGGTGGAAATCGCGTCGATGCCGGCCCAGTCGGAGACGACTATGCCCTTGAAACCAAGCTCGCCTTTCAGAACGGTTGTAATTAAATATTGATTACTGTGCATCTTGACACCGTTCCAACTGCTGTACGAAACCATGATCGAGCCAACGTTGTTGGCAACTGCGGTCTGGTAGGGCGGCAAGTGGATGGCTCGCAGAGTGGCTTCATCAATTTGCGTGTTGCCCTGATCGATCAGGTAACCGCTGGAGCCGGTGCCATAGGTAGTGCCGCCATCGCCGACATAATGTTTGGCGGTGGCCATGACGGTCGTCGCGCTCAAGCCGGAACCCTGAAAACCCTGAACAGCGGCAGCCGTCATCGTCTGCACCAGCGCCGTATTCTCGCCGAAGCCTTCGTATGTGCGGCCCCAGCGATCATCCTGTGGAACGCAGACGCAGGGGGCGAAAACCCAGTTTATGCCGGTACCCAGGACTTCGTCCCGAGTGACGGCTTCTTCCTGCTGGACCAGCGCCGCGTCGCGGGTGGCGCCCATCCCGATGTTGTGCGGGAAAACCACAGCGCCGGTAACAGCATTGTGTCCATGCACGGCATCGATACCGTAAATCAGTGGAATGCCAAGCCGCGTTGCCACCGCGTAGGTTTGGTAATTGTCATACATATCGGCAAATTGCGTAGCCGTACCACCCGGGTTTGTGCCATTGGGACCTTCGCCGCCGCCGCTCAACACCGAGCCGAGGAAATAAGTGGTGATATCTGATGGGGTGGTTAACCCCCCTTTATTTGCCTGGGTCATCTGACCGATCTTTTCGGCCAGGGTCATTTTTGACAGGCAGTCGGCGGGAGAAGTGCAGGCCCCAACCGCAGCCTGGGCAGGCAACATACGCATAGCGCCCAGCAATAAAAGCAATAAACCAAAAACAACGCATAACTGGAGAGCAAACTTGAGCGTTTTGTGTTGCTGGAGTACGGAAAGTTTTTTAGATTGCTGTTGGTGAAACATTGTGATCTCCTTGAAAGTTTTATGGGTGGGATGGTGGATTGGTAAATTCAGCGCGATAAAAAGCGCAAATCAAGTCATGGCAGTTCTTTCATCGATAATCGGGCTTTCGCCCACACTGAATAAAAGTATACAGCGTTGCCAGACCCATTGTCATACACTATATTGTCTAATATTGATCGAATCTTGTGCATAATTGTCGAATCTGGCGCGTAACAGTATTTTATTAACCCCATCCAAAAAACAGGATCGTTAAAACGAGCAGGACTTCCGAGGTTGTCCTCCCGGAAGTCCTGCCTGATTCAGCTTGCTTTATACGGTTATTTCTCTGTGATGGTTATGCTTTCGATTGCATCACCTGTAAAGGTCGGGTTCTGAACAGGGTCGCGGCGGGTAATGGCGTTGACCACGTCCATGCCGCTGATCACCTGTCCGAAGATGGTGTAATCGTTTTCACTTAATCCATACGGCACGAACATGATAAAGAACTGGCTGCCATTCGTACCCGGTCCGGCGTTCGCCATGGCAACGACGCCGGCTTTGTCGAATTTCAAATCATTGACCTCATTTTCGAATTCGTACCCTGGGCCGCCGCTGCCCGTCCCGGTTGGGTCGCCGCCCTGGGCCATGAAGGCATCGAGCACACGGTGGAACGTCACACCGTTATAGAATCCCTGGCGCGCCAGGAAGACGAAGCTGTTGACGGTGATGGGAGCTTTATCTGCAAAAAGCTGGATGACGAATTCACCGCCCTTGGCCATTTTGACGGCAGCGAAGTATTGTTTGGTCTTGTCGATGGTCATAGCCGGGGGGGATGACCATTGCTTTTGGCTCCCTGCCGGGGGCTGCGATTGCTCCGATGGGACCACTG
>JBARBA010000514.1:0-3505 GCA_049792555.1 Anaerolineales bacterium | reverse complement strand
CGCTTATACCAAGTGATGTCGAACAAAAACTTGCAATAAAATTACGATATGACTCAGGGAAACGGGTTTTGATTTGTTCTACAAGGCCATCCATCGAATGAGTGCGTTCACAGTAGTCCATAAGGCGCTCAACCTTGTTTGCCAGGCTCATCTCAATAGTAAAATTGTCAAGAACACTTGTGTAATTTTCGGCGCAAAATTGAAGCAATTCTGCATCTGAAAACTTGGTTTGCAGAAAATCTTGCAAGCCCTGGTTAAATTTCAACCCGGGAATTTTCGCAAACTGATCCAAATCCGGCCATGCGTCAACCAGGGAACTTACAGGGATAATGAAAGCTGTCTTTACAGCAGGGTCTAGGTCCGCCGCAACAGCAATCCCGATGACGCCCGAAAGTTCTTCATCCCAAATGGGGGCGCCGCTAAAACCCGGTTGGATAAAATACCCCGCTTGTTGATTGCCCTCGACCTGGAACCACCCGTTGGCAGTGCGCGATAGAACCCGCCCGGTAGTGGTAGGGCCAATAGCCTCAAGGCTCTGTGGAAACCCATAGGCACGAAAACGATGATCCCACAGGTCATTCAATTTATATAAGGGTGGATAGATAACATCGCGAGGGATTTCCCCATCTAATTCCAACCCGGCTATATCCCCGCTCATATCAGGTTGGGGAGGTTTCCATGAAACCACTTTTGCCTGCAACCGCCTTTTATCGTTCGAAAAGGGAAAGTCCACTTCGACCGATTCTGTCGGCTTCACAGCGGAATTTTCACTTTTCCCTAAAGCGGCATTAATGACGTGAGCGCATGTTAATGCGCATCGTCCTGAAACCAAAAAACCAACTCCGCAGACCTGATCTTTGTTGTAGAACCGAATAATACCCTTCTGAAAATACGATTGCATACTTGCCCTCCGTCAGTTGCTTACGATGATTCAGGGAATGCTTTTTGGGTTTCGGCGGTTGCCAAAAGCTATGTATATGACGATTCTGTTTGTGATGTTTTGTACTAGGCATATTATACGCTTGTTTTGGGGTGTCACTACAACAATCCGTGATGGATAATTCAAACACGCTCATTTGGCGCTCTACTTTGAGCAAATATGAGCCGGAAAGTTCATGCACGCCCTCATTAAAAACCAAAAACAGGACAGTCCCGCCCGTTGGCGTATCCGGGACTGCCTGTTTTTGGTTACAACTTGCTACTTAAGCGACTTCTCCGCCGTAGCCTGGCCCTTCCCGCCGGGCCGGTCTTTGACCGTCACGGCGATGCGCACGTCCGCGTCTGCCGTCGCGGCAGCGCTGGCGGTATAGACCCAGCGTCCGCTCTTGGCGGGCGTCTCGGCGGCTGCGCCGCTTTCGACGGGCTTCCCGTCCACGTAAGTGATCTCCACCTGCGCGTTGCTCACTTCGAAGTCGTCGTGCGCGCGGATGACGATCTCATCGCCGATCGCGCCGCTGTAGGTGGAAACGTCCACCTCGTCCACCGACGGGGCGTTGAAGAAATCCGCCACCGCCAGCGAAAACATCGGCTTGCCGAGCGCTTTGGCTGCGGCCTGATAGTCTGCTTTTTGCGCCGGGTCGGCCATCACCAGCTTGCCATACAGCGCCGCCTGGCGAAAACGCTCCTGGTGTCCCAACTGGGCCTCGTTGGGTTCGACCTCTGAAAGGTCATTCTTGCGCCCCAGGATGACGCGGCCTTCGTAACGCTTGAAGACCAGGTCTCCGATTTGCCCCCGCACCTGCATGATCACAGGGTTCAACTTCACTTTAGCCATTTTATTCTCTCCTGAGAACAAACAACCGTTTGGTTTCGAAAATGGGTTCCCCAAAATGGGGTCGCCAACGGGCCATACTGACTACATCTATTTATACGCGCCACCCGATAAACGGTTTCAGATCTGCGCCAGCGTAACGCCCCCTGTGTCATTGCAAACACTTCCCGACCCTTCTTCAATAGGCGCGTGATTAATGGATATGGACGTTTGTGCTGTTTTTTAAACGAAGCCAAAGGCTGCCCGCCGTACATCGTCCGTGCTATACTAAATATAAGAAACCAGGAGAGTTGGAAAATGGGAGCATACTTCAAAACCCATGAGGTAACCCTGCCCGCCGAAATCCGCAGCCTGCTTGGCTTGAATGAAGGAGATGATGTGGCCTTCTCGCTCAATGAACAGGGGCAGGGGATCGTCAGCCGCCTCGAAGTTGTCCCGCCCGACCAGGCCTGGTTCTGGACGGAACAGTGGCAGAAAGCCGAACGCGAAGCCCAGGCGGATATTGACGCCGGGCGCACCCACCGTTACGCCAGCGTAGACGATGCGCTGGCCGCCCTGGAAAAGCGCGCCGATGCCGGAAATTGAAACCACCGAGCGTTTTGAGCAGGATTTTTTGCGACTGCCGCCCGAACTCCAGAAAAAGGTATTGAAGGCATTGCGCCTGCTGGCCGAAAATCCGCGCCACCCTTCTTTGCAAACCAAACCAATTCAAGGCCGCGCGGGCTTTACGAGGCTCGCATCGACCAATCTTACCGCATGACCTATCAACGCTTGCCAGGCGACGCGCTTCTCCTGCGAGCGGCTGGTAAGCATGATGAAACCTTGAAAAATCCGTAAAAACGCTCGACCGATAGCATTTGCCCGCGCTTGGTGTTTGTTATTTCCCTGCGGCCAAAATTTGCGCGGCAGCCAAAGGTTGCCCGCCGTACATCATCCGCGAAGAGCGGAAAAACAAATCCCACCGTTTGGTAGGATTTGTTTTTTTACTTCTTCTTCAATTTGGCTTTCACTTCTGACGCTTGTCTTTTTGGCGCGCGGGGGGGCAGGGGGCTTTGACCTCGCACAGGCCCAAGATAATTTGTAATGCTGATCTCGTCGTTAATCCCACACTTTTCCGCGCCCCGGAATCATCGCGCGGTTTTGGTTGATCTCAAACTTCCTGCGGCCTTCCGTGCGTTTTCATCTTTAGCGTGCGTCTGGTAGCAATTCTCGCCCATGGTAGCAGTCCGAAACCGCCAGGTCGAAGGCGCGCTTGCCCTTGCGCGCCGCTTCCTGCTCGTAGTGGGCGCGCACCTGCGGGTCGGCCAGCGCCGCGCGCGCCTGGGCCACTGCCTGCTTGAAACGCTCACGGTGGGCGGCCTGCGCCTCGCTCCAGGCCACCTTCGACATATCCGGCTTGCGCATCAGACTCATCCTGCCGCTGTGCGCGCGCCGAAAGACCATATCGCCCAACTGCCCATGCGCCTGTTCGATGATCGGGTTCAACTTTACTCTTGCCATATACTTCCCTTATATATCCTGTAGTTATCCTGTACTCATCCTATACTGATCTTGTAGTCATCCTGTAGTCATTCCGTAGTGATATGATTATAAACCCATACAGGTCTTCCTATTTACCAAAGACTTCCGAAGTCGCTTGCCCCTGTAAGGGGCTGGGACTTCGGAAGTCTTTTTGTTTACTCAATCGCCTCTTTCAACATCCTCGCCAGCCTGCCAAAATGCGCCGTGTAGCGC
>JBARBA010000513.1:0-2380 GCA_049792555.1 Anaerolineales bacterium | reverse complement strand
CCCTTAAAAAACTAGCAGAATCCGTGTAACTCCGTGTAATCCGTGTCCAAATCGTTCTTTTCCCGCAAGGGCATCGGGACGATGTTGTGCCTTCAAAAGGTCTCCACAGTTAAGTGCGGTCTCACCGGTGGTTGAGTAGGCGTACTTTGCCGTACACTGCACCGAACGCAGTGCAGGTGTCGAAACCCACCGCCTACTCAACCCTCTTTGCCATAATAAGGAGTTTTTATGATCACCATCGTTGACTACAAAGCCGGTAACCTGACCTCCGTCAAACGCGCCCTCGACCACCTGGGCATCCCCAGCCAGGTCAGCGCCGACCCGCAGGTTGTGCGCAACGCAGAGCGCGTCATCTTCCCAGGCGTCGGCGCGGCGGGATCGGCCATGAATACCCTCAAAGAACGCGGCCTGGACGCGGCGTTGAAAGAATGTTTTGCCAAAGGCACGCCGATTTTGGGAATTTGCATCGGCTGTCAGATCATCCTGACCCATTCGGAGGAGGACGACGCCGACTGCCTCGACCTGCTCCCCGGAGCCTGCGTGCGTTTTCGAGTGAGCGACCCAACGCTGAAAATTCCCCACATGGGCTGGAACGCCGTCAGCGTGCTGAGGCCGCATCCGCTGCTGGGCCACCTGCGCCCCGGCGACGAGTTCTACTTCGTCCACTCGTACTACCCCAAGCCGGCCGACCCAACCCAGGTTTACGCCGTAAGCGACCACGGCGGCCCCTTCCCGGCGGCCATCGGCAGAGACAACCTGTTTGCGGTGCAGTTCCACGTGGAGAAGAGCGGGCCGGTGGGGTTGAAGGTTTTGGAAAATTTTGCGGCCTGGAACGTATAGCGTATTGCGTAGTGCGTATTCCGTCTACGCAATACGCAACACGCAATAGATTAGGAGACACCATGCTAAGTAAACGAATCATTTCCTGTTTGGACGTGCGCGACGGCAAACTCGCCAAATCCGTCAAATTTGTGGATACCAAAGACATCGGCGACCCGGTGGCCAAGGCCAAAGAATATTACGCCCAGGGCCTCGACGAACTGGTCTTTTACGACATCACTGCTTCCAGCGATAACCGCGGCATCATGCTGGACGTGGTCAGCCGCGTGGCCGAGCAAGTTTTCATCCCCTTTTCGGTGGGCGGCGGCCTTCGCACGGTGGAAGATTGCAGCCGGGTGCTGCTTGCCGGGGCGGAAAAGGTCAACGTCAACTCGGCGGCAGTCAAAAATCCAGGTTTGATCGCCGAAGCGTCGGCAGCCTTCGGGGCGCAGGCCGTCGTCCTGTCGATGGATGTGCTGCGCGTCCCGGTCACGGATCAAATCCCCAGCGGCTACGAGATCGTCATCAACGGCGGGCGCACGCCGATGGGCCTGGACGCCGTCCAATGGGCGCAGCGCGGCCAGGAGTTGGGCGCGGGCGAACTGGTGATCAACTCCATCGACGCCGACGGCACCAAGCAGGGCTACGAGTTGACCCTGACGCGCAAGATCGCCGAGTCCGTCAGCATCCCGGTGATCGCTTCGGGCGGCGGCGGCAAGCCGGAGCATCTCTACGAGGTGCTGACCGAAGGCAAGGCCGATGCGGCGCTGGTGGCTTCGATGCTGCACTATGGCGAATACAGCGTGTCTGAACTGAAACAATATCTGGTCGGGCGCGGATTAAAAATAAGGATGGTGAATGGATGAAAACAATCAACGCTGAAGTGTTGGCGGCGCTCAAATTTGACAGTCGCGGCCTGATCCCCGCCATCGTGCAAGACGCAGCAACAAAAGACGTGCTCATGATGGCCTGGATGAACGCCGAGTCGCTGCAAAAGACCGTCGAAACGGGCGAAACCTGGTTCTGGAGCCGTTCGCGGCAAGAGTTCTGGCACAAAGGCGGCACCTCGGGCAACGTGCAGCGCGTGGTCGAAGTGCGCTACGACTGCGACGGCGATACGCTGTTGGTGCTGGTCAACCCCGCCGGGCCGGCCTGTCACACCGGGGAGGTTTCGTGCTTCTTTCGGGTTGTGGAAAATAGAGATTAGAAATCAGAGAGTAGAGAGCAGGCGTAACAGCCACCCTCATCTTGAAGTAATGAAAAGCCGGGCAACCACTTTGGGTCGCCCGGCTTTTTAGCTCTCCAGGAATCAGCGTGGTATTCCCCAAATCTGGGGGGCCAACCCGTATGTCGGGATTAATCCCGACATACGGGTTGGGGCAGGTCGCGGAGATTTCAGAAGAGCCGCTTTTTACTTCACGCTTTCACGCTTGCGCCGCGCCGACACTCCGGGCAGGGACACAGGGCGCGCAGGTAATGCCAGTTATAGATGCCGTAGTCGTGGCCGTCTTCCCAAACGATGATGATGGCATACGATCCGGCGGCTTTGACCGTGACCAGG
>JBARBA010000512.1:0-4284 GCA_049792555.1 Anaerolineales bacterium | reverse complement strand
ACGCCCGGATTATCACCGGGCGTTTCTTTTGTTTTGATATTCAGCTTCGGATGGTTGAAATCTTATCACTTCACAAGAATAATCTTGCCAAACGTGCGCGGATCGGTCAATGTGCGCGTGGGCGAAGTGGACATCATGACTTCCTGACCTACGCCGTCTGAATCGCTGGGGTTGATGTTCATCCCAAAGTCCGCGCCCTCGCTAAACGTGATCCCCGGCAGGGTGTCCTTGGGCATGAAGACTTCGAGAATGTAGCCATCGTCGGTTCTCACCTGGGCCTGCCGGATTTCCTTCAACTGCGCGGCCGTCATCGGCCCGAACCAGACCACCAGCGCCGGGGGCACTTTGGCAAAATCACCGGGCGAGATGCCGATCTGGTAATCGTCGTCGCTCATCTTATCGTCGGCGTAATCCTTCTCAAGCTGGGTATCGATCTGTAGCTCCATATAATCCCCGTGCCACAGGCTGGCGTCCGAGGCGGTTTGCACCAGTTTATCGTCCACCACCTTGAAGGCGAAGTACAGGCCTTCGGAAGCCCAGCCCACCCAGACCTGCGCAGATAAGTCCTTCGGCCCAGTCCACAAGTTCGGCGTGGCGCTGTAGACGATTTGAGATTTGTCGTTGAGCGTGAAGGTCGGCTCGGCGGGCCAATCGGACAGGTCCCCGTCAATCTTGATCCCGCTGACGGCGTGGATTTCCTTTGTAAAAGGCCGGGGTTGGCTCAACGCCTTCGGGTCCTGGGTGGGTACAACATGCGGCAGGCCGCCAGCCCGGAAACCGTCCTGGATGGCGTTGAGCAGCGCGCCGTTGTCGTCCTGGCTTAATTCCCAGACCATGACCCCGGCCAGGCCCTGGTCTTTGGCGTACCCGGCCTTCGCCGCAATCGACTCGGGGTCGTCGTAGCCGATAAAAATCCCGGCAGCGGAGTTATAAAGCCACGGAACCTGCGCTTCGGCGTCCCAGGAGCGCGTATACGTCGCAAAATAGTTGTCCTTCAGTTCCTTATAATCGAAAGAGCCGGCTTCATAGAGACCGGGCGCAGCCCCGGTGGCGGGTTGGTAAAGACCGTTGTCCTTGTTGGGGACGCCCTGCCAGCCATGTCCGTAGAACGGGACACCCATGACCAGCTTCTGAGCCGGGACTCCGGCTTTCAGGTAGGCCTGCACGGCGGCGTCCACAGTTGATGAGGCGTCGCCAGGGTCTTTCGCGGGCTTGTAGAGCGGGGCGTTGAAGTTGGTGGTCTTTTCCCAGACGCCGTGCATGTCGTAGGTCATCAGGTTGATCCAGTCCAGCGACTTGATGATTTCGCCACGCTCCAGGTTTTGGGCCGCGCCAGCGCCGGCCGGGGCGGCGATGGTCAACAGGTAGTGTTTGCCGCCGGCAGCGCCCAGAACGTCCAACTGTGTGCGCAGTTCGGCCAGGAGCAGGGTGAAGTTGTGTTTGTCTTCGGGGCGGCCGGGCTGCAGCCCGCCGCTGACCGGGAACTCCCAGTCGATGTCGATGCCGTCGAAGACGCCCGGATACTTCTTGATGAACACATCGATGCACGATTTGGCAAAGGCTTTGCGCGAGGCATCCGTCAGGGCCGCGGAGGAGAAGTTCTCGGACCAGGTATAACCACCGATTGAGACCAGGGTTTGCAGCGCGGGGTATTTCTGTTTCAGTTGCAGTAATTGGTTGAAGTTGCCGCGCAAGGCGTTCGCGTCAGCAGAATCGCTCGCGCCGCTGACGCTTTCAGCCGCCGTATAGACGCGCTTGACGTCCGCTTCCGGGTCGCCCAATTGGCACTCGCCCTGGGCCGAGACGTTGCCGAAGGCGTAGTTGATGTGCGTCAGTTGCCCGGCATGGATCGCGGAGAGAAAAACCCCGCGTTCCGCCGCCCACTGGGCGTAGTAGCCGACCACGCGCTGCGCGGGCGGGACAGCGCTGGGAACCGCGCTGGGGACGGCGGAGGCCGTCGGGCTGCCCCCTGCTGCTACGCATCCGCTCAGAACGAATACGATCAGCAAAACAAGCGGGAAAAAGTATCTTTTCAATATTTTGGGGAAGTTGTTGTTATAAGGTGGTTTCGGTACGGCGGAGGAATAGCGCCATCGCCTACTCAACCACCGATTTTTGAGATGATACGGGAAAAAGCTTTTTGGAAACATGGGAATATCCTTTCGCGAGAGTTAAAGATATCGGCGCTGTTTACCCAGACATGATAGACCCGATTCTCGCAATACGATTGTCAAAAATAGCGCAAAAGAGAAGCACATCGTATCATTTCAATATTTTGGGGAGATTGTTGTCGTATGGTGGTTGAGTAGGCGGCGAGACAGCGCACCGCCGCCTATCCCTTCAATAAACTCGGTGCGCCGCCTTCGACACGGTAAGCCGCTGCGCGAGACGAACCGTCAAGTCACCGCTCAACCGACTATTGAAGTGACACGTGATTGTCACTTGCCCTACTCATCCGGCGGCGGGTCGTTGGGCATGACGAAGAAGGCTTTCCATGCGCCGTCACCCAGGGCCTTGACGGTGGAGTTGATCGTCATGATACCGA
This sequence comes from Anaerolineales bacterium, assembly GCA_049792555.1. Taxonomy (GTDB): domain Bacteria; phylum Chloroflexota; class Anaerolineae; order Anaerolineales; family Villigracilaceae; genus UBA5195. The sequence continues at coordinate 1,739 of JBARBA010000512.1, read as the reverse complement.
TCCAGGTGCGGCCGGGTTTGAGCGGGAAGGGCTGCTTGTCGTCGCCGATGAAGTGGATGGGGCGCAGCAGGCCGCTTTGCTTTTCCCAGGCGCGATTGCCGGTGGACCAGCGAATTTTATACTCCTGCCCGTCGCGGAAGAGGAAGGCCCAGCCTTCCAGCCCGCAGCACAGCGCCACGTCGTATTGCAGGTGACGATAAATCTGGTAATCGGCCAGGACGACGATGACGTTGTCGAAGGCCAGTTGCCGCCCGGTCAGGCGGTCGGTATCGGCGTGCAAAAGGCCCTTGCCGTCGGCGTCGTCGGTTTCGCGCAGGTACTGCGTCGAAACGGGGTCATACTGCCAGCGCGACTGGGCAAAGGCGTGGTAGTACACCAGGAGCGAAGCGGCGGGCAACCCGCCAAATGGCAGAGCGGGGTCGAAAAGATTGCCCGAATAATTGACCGGCTGTTTGGCGATCTTGCTCTTCTCGGCCAACTCCTTCATGTGGCTCACGTCCAACAGCGCGGTGTTGGGGCTGACATTGGGCTGCTCGCCAAAGATAATCTCGCAGCCGTGCAACTGCTGGCGAATGCCGTTCCCGGCGCTGGCATAAACCAGGCAACTGGCCGGGAACATATCGTGGAAATCGTTATACGTCAGCCGCCCGGAGCGGATGGGGCCAACGTAGGTGCGCTGGGGGGCGATGTCGGACGGGGAATACGTCGGCGGCGACGGCTTGACCAGCGTTAAGCCCGCATCCCACCCGGAGCCTGCCCCGCCGTTAAAGGACGCGGTGCGCCCCGTGAGCGGGTCGGCGTCGCTGTCCTCGTCGTCATCCCCCACGTTGGGCGTGGTAAAGGCGTAGGCCGCTGACGGTTTGAACTGAAGAATGTATTCGCGCTGCGGCTCGACGTTGAAGAAATAATAACCGTTGGAATCGGTGCTGGTCAAATCCAGGCGCTTGCCGGTTGCCGCGTCGAGCAGTTCGACGCACACCCCGCCCACGCCCGCCTCCCAGGGGTCTTGCCGGCCGTCGGCGTTTTCGTCGAGCCAGACGCGGTTGCCCACCCAGTTCGGGCCGGGTTCGGCCTGCGCCGCGCGGACGGCGCAACCGCCGTCTGTGTTTGGGATGCGGCGCGGCAGGTCGCCGTAGAAGACGCCCATGAAGCGCGTGGTGCCGGTGCCAATGAACAACTCAAAGATCCACGAGGCGAAGCTCGTCCCGGCCTGGGGGCGGGCGGTGGGCGGCGAGTTGCTGATCGAGACCAGCACGGCGGGCAGGTCGAGCATGGATGGGTCGGCGATGCGCAGCCCCGTCAGCGGGTTGACGCCCGCGGGGAACTGCTCGCGCTCAGGGCCGAGAGCAACCGGGGTCAGGCGCGGCTGGGGTGTGGGGGATGTGGTCGGGTTGGGGGTGGTCGTCGGCGTGGTCGTCCCCCTCGGCGTGGCAGTGGTCGGTAAAACGGTGGCCGGTGGCGGGGGGACTGATCGCGGGGGAACGGCCGGGGCGCAGCCAAAACTGCACAGCGCGGTTAAAACCAACAGCAGGGAAAATTTCTTCATTTTCCATTAGCGACAACAGGTGACAGTCACTTTCAAAGTGACTGTCACCTGTTGTCGCTATCCCACGCTTCGCGGATGCGCCGGTAGGTTTCTTCGAGCGTTTCAGGCAGGACGCGCGTTTCGCCAACGGTGGTGGTGAAGTTGGTATCGCCCACCCAACGCGGCACGATGTGAATGTGGACGTGCCCCGGCA
>JBARBA010000511.1:0-3678 GCA_049792555.1 Anaerolineales bacterium | reverse complement strand
TACTCCTCCTGGGAGGATCTGAAATATTCGGTTGTCGAAAATATTATAACTAACTTGGTAATGCCAGTCAATAATAAGGTTTTAGGTATCTGCTCAAAATTTTGGGGGAATTGTGGTTACAGGTGGTTTCGACACCTGCACTGCGTTCGGTGCAGTGTACGGCAGCGGGACAGCACCGCTGCCTACTCAACCACCAAATGTTGAGAAGTTATGGTTTTAGCATTTGACGGGGTATATGAATTGTTGTAAGATGATGAATGGCATGAATATGCGAGGAAAGAGTTGATATGAATACACAAATCAGTATTGGGCAAATTGGGCGGGGTATTTCCGAATTGGTTAACCGCGTGGCTTATGCCGGAGAGCGCATCATCCTCACTTCCCGCGGCAAACCCAAGGCGGCGTTGATCAGTATGGCCGATTACGAGCGTCTGACGCAAATTGATCGTAAACCATCCGACATCCAGGTTTGGCTTACCCAGACCCAGAAGATTTCTGACAATATTCGCAATCGCCGCGGCGAAATGATAGACGTGGACGCGCTGTTGAACGAATCTCGCTCCGACCTGGAGGCGCGATGAAACAAGTGGTGATTGACGCCAGCATTGTGATGAAGTCTATTTTGCCAAACGACAAGCAAGAAAAATGCAAGGCGCTGATCGCCCGATTTAATGAACTCCAGCCGGTTGCCCCGGCGCTCTGGATGTACGAAATTACATCGGCTTTTACCAAGTCCATCCATTTCGGTATGTTGACTCCAGACGAAGGGCGCGCGGGCCTTGCGCAGGCCATGTCGTTGGGCGTCGAACTGGCAGCCCCGGACGAGCGCCAAACCGAACTGGCGCTTAACTGGACGCTAAAGCTCAAACGCGCTTCTGCCTATGATAGCTTTTATCTGGCCTTGTCAGAAACGTTGGACGCCGAATTTTGGACGGCTGACGAGCGCCTGTACAATGCGCTCAAAGATGCGCGCTTGCCATGGTTGCACTGGCTGGACGAGATCCAAATAGGCTGATCGCGTAACTATGCCAAAAAGCTCTCGAAGTTTTCGGGGTTAAGGGTGGATAGTTCTGACCCCGGGTAGGCTGCCAGGAATTCGCTGCTGGTCTTCCCCGGAATGGATTTGCGCCCCCATTTGAATTCGTAGCCATACAATTTGCCGCCGTGTTCCTCGATGCAGTCGATTTCTTTCTGGTCGTAGGTGCGCCAGAAATAGGTGTTTACCGAGCGCGAAGCAGCCTGGTTGGCTTTGCGTCGTTCGACCATCAGGAAGTTTTCCCATAACGGCCCGGCATCCTGACGCAGGTGGAAAGCGTTGAAGTTCTGGATCAGGCTGTTGCGCACGCCGTTGTCGTAAAAGTAATAACGGGCGTTCTTGGTGACTTCCTTGCGCAAATTGCGCGAGAAGCCTGTGACCCTGAAGATGACAAAAACCTTTTCCAACAAATCCAGGTACCGTTCGACGGTTGTACGCCCCAGGCCGAGGCCGGTGGCCAACTCGGCAAGGGAAACTTCCTGTCCGATCTGGAAAGCCAGCAGGCGCAGCAAATCGACGATTTTGTCCGAGCGCCGCACGCCTTCATGTTCCAGAATATCACGATAAAGATACGACCCGACGATTTCGCCCAGCAAGCGCTCGCGCAACGCGGGGGTTTCCTGTGTGACAACCAACGGATAGCCGCCCCAGGTCAACCAGCGTTCCAGTTGGCTGCGCGTTTCGAGCGCGCCAAAGGCTCCGCGCAGTTCGCCGTAACTGATGGGATACATATTGAAGGTGATCGTGCGCCCGGTGAGCGGCTCGCTGATTTTATTGGCCAGCTCGAACGAAGCCGAACCGGTGGCAAGAATGATCGCTTTGGGGAAACTATCCACCAGGATTTTTAGGTTGATGCCAATGTTGGGGACGCGCTGGGCCTCGTCGATGACCAGCAACTCGGCATCGCCAAGCACTTCTCCCAGCCGCTGACGGCTCTGGCTGGCCAGCGCTTCGCGGTAAATCAGTTCATCGGCATTGATAAAGCGGCTACGCAAAGGCACCGACGCAATCAAGTCATTCGCCAGTGTGGTCTTGCCAACCTGGCGCGGCCCATAAAGGACGAGCACTTTGCCGGGGATGAGCAAATCCTTGATTTGGGGGAGCAGGAAACGTCCTATTTTCATGCCCGCAATTATATCAAACTATCTGTATTTGTATAAATACCGATAGTTTGTGGCGCATATTTCACAAAAACCCAGGCAAGAGTTACACCTTGCCCCTCGCCAGCCGCACGTTGACGCCGCCGTTGATCAGGGACAGGGATGTATCCAACTTGAGTTTGGTCTGGCCCAGCAAGGCGGGGTCGTTGCACAGCAGCGCCGCCTGCCAGGCCGGGCATTTGGCGCGCAGGACGTTGCCGAACTGGGCGTATAAGTTGCGCAGGTCTTTGCCTTCGCTGACGCGCAATCCGTAGGGCGGGTTGGTGACAACCCAGCCGGCGCGCGCGGGCGGCTCGATGGCCGAGACGGCCCGGCAGGTGAATTGGATGGCTCCGGCCACCCCGGCGCGTTCGGCGTTTTCCTGCGCCATGCGCACCGCGCCTTCGTCGCGGTCGGAGGCCTGGATGATGGGCGTCGCGGCTTTCGACGCGGGCGCGCTTTCGGCCAGGATGGCCTGCCAGATTTTTGCGTCGAAGCCCGGCCAGTTCATAAAGGCGAAGCGCCGGTTGCGTCCGGGGGCGAGGCCCAGCGCCAGCAGCGCGGCTTCGATGGGGATCGTACCGGAGCCGCAGAAGGGGTCGAGCAGCGGGGAGACCGCGTCCCAGCCGCAGGCCATCAGCATCCCCGCGGCCAACGTTTCACGCAGCGGTGCCCTGGCCACGGCCTGACGGTACCCGCGCCGGTGCAGCAACTCGCCGGACGAGTCGACGCTGACCATGCAGCGGTCATTGACCAGCCGCGCGACGATCAGTTGCGCCGGGTTTTCGGTTTCCTCGTCGCCGGGTTTCTGGCGCAGGGATTCTTTGCCGAGTTTCTCGGCAATGCCCCGGGCAATGCGTTCGGCGACTGCGTCGGAGTGGTACAGCTTCGATTTGTGGCAGGTGACGCGGATGGCGACCGGCTGACCGGGGGCCAGGTAACGTTCCCAGGGCAGGCGGCTGGCTTTTTTGTGTAGTTCCGAGAAGGACGCGGCGTAAAATTCTTCCATGCGCGTGAGCACACGGCTGGCAGTGCGCAGTCGCAGGTTGGCGCGGTAGAGCGATTTGCGGGTGCCCTCGAAGGTCACGCCGCCGGGTTCGGTTTCGGGCAGGGTCAAGGCCGCTTGATCGGCGGGAGAGGCTGCGGGGAGCAGTCCCAGGCGGAGAAGTTCGATGGCGGTAAAAGCTTCCAATCCGGGTGCGCTGACAGCGAAGAAGGAGTCCATTTTTTTTCAATCTGTCATTGCGAGGAGCGTCCTGAGCAGAGGGCTGAACATTTTTTGTAAAGCCCGCAGTCGAAGGACAGCGAAGAAGCAATCCTGCATTTACATTCAAACAATTGTTTGCAGGTTAGGCGAGATTGCTTCGGGCTGACGCCCTCGCAATGATTATACTGAGTTGTCAATGGTAAACGGCACCTTAACAATTTGAGTTGGCCAGTCAGTTGTAACGATGGGTGTATTGGAAAGCGGGATTCGCTGGCGTTCGATTTGGCTGATAAAAC